>NZ_JBBNLV010000014.1:0-50186 GCF_040092295.1 Collinsella sp. CLA-ER-H9 | reverse complement strand
TCCGGACATGCCGTCCTCCGATCTCCCGGGGCCGGCCGATCCGGCCCTCAGGGTATCGGGTTCCCACATTCATCCGCACATGTGCGGATGAATGTGGGAGGTGTTCGAATGAAGTCGATAATCAAGGAGCCACGGCAAGGCCGGCGACCGTCATGCCCGCCACGGGGCTGATGGTGTTGATGGTCTGGTTGGCAAACTGGAGCGCGGTGACGGCCGCCTCGGGATTGAGGCCCATGAGCTCGGTCAGGGGGCCCATAACGGGCATGGTGAGCGCCGCCAGGCCAGAACTCGAGGGAACCAGCAAAGAGAGCAGGCCAAGGACGATATACATAAACGTGGTGTAGACGGCGGCGGGTGCACCGGCAAGCGCAGTAGCGAGCGCCTGGAGGATGGTGTCGATGATCATGCCGCCCTCGGCGATGACCAGAATACCGCGAGCGATACCGATAACGATGGCAGCGTACGCAAAGTCGGCAAGACCCTTAACGAACTCCTCTGCGATCGTCTGCTGGTCAAGACCGCCCAGGATACCGGCAAGCAAGCCCATGCCAAGGAACACGGCGGAAATCTCATTCATGTACCAGCCCTGGGTAACAAGACCCCAGACGATAATGCCCATACCGCAAGCAAAATCGATAAGCACGAGCTTCTGACGGATAGTGAACTCTTCCTCGATGGAGGCATCGGTCACGGAAAACTCAATACGCTTGAGCTTATCGTCCTCGTACACAATGGACGACTCGGGATTTTTCTTGACGCGCATGGCGTAGCGCATGGCCCATGCGATACCGACGGCAGTGAAGATGACCCAAGAAACGGCGCGCAGCCACAGTTGCGGATTACCCTCGATGCCAATGATGCCTTGGGCGATCAAAACATTAAACGGGTCGATGGTCGAAGCACAATATCCCAAGTTAGGACCAAGGAAGCAGATGATGAATGCCGTCATCGAGTCATAACCGATACCCATCATGATGGGAATGAAGATGGCATAGAACGGCAGGGCTTCCTCAGACATACCAAACGTAGTGCCGCAAATGGACAGCAACGTCATCGTGATGGGAATGATGAGGATGTCCTTGTTCTTGAGCTTTTTAATCACACGGCTCATGCCGGCATTCAAAGCGTTGGTCTTGGTGATGATTGCGAACGATCCGCCAATCAATAAGACGAACGCAACGACGTCGGCAGCCTCTTGGATACCCTTGGTGGGCGCTTGCAGGACCGCGAAGATATTCTGGCCCAGATTGATGGTCTCGCCGGTCTCGGAATCGGTGTAGTTCTTATCGACCTGTTCATAGGTTCCAGCAACGGCGACTTCACGCTCGCCCGCCGCCGTCGAAATCGTCTTGCGCTGATACTGACCAGAGGGAACGATCCAAGTCAGGACCGCAAAGACAACGATCAGCAAGAACATGATCGTATAGACATGCGGTAATTTGAACTTAAAACGTCTGTTTGTCTTCTTCGCCTTCGTATCTGACATAGATACCTCCAAAGAACTCGAGACTGCATCGCATCTCGCTTCAACGTTTGCGCAAGGCAAACGTTCTATGACGTTCCATAGATTACCAGCAGCTTTTCTTGTCATCAAGATAATTTCAAACTGATTGCCGCGATGCGGTTGAACGGTTGCGTTCGCGCCGTGAACGGTATGGAAACGCCCGGTGAGATGATCCACCGGGCGTTTCCATTCGCAATGTCCTAGATGTCAAAAACGTAGCGAGACCCAACGATCCGCTGACGACCGATGATAAACGGCCGCCGCTGCTCATCGAAAAAGAAGGCTTCCATATAAAACAAGGGTTCGCCAACGGGAACTGCCAACAGCCGAGCGACCTCGGGCGACGCGCACGCGATCTCGAGTGTGCACGGGTCGGTAAACGCGGGCGTACGGCCCGTCCGGTTACGCACGAACTCAAAAATAGATTGGTTAGATAGAGGTGCCGTTGATAGATAAGCGTTGTCCTCATAAACGTATATGTTGTTCTCGAGCATGACGGGGACTCCATCGGCAGTACGCACACGCTCAACGCATATCAAGTCAGTTCCGACGGGAACACCAAAGAACTGCGCTTCGGTGGAATCCGCCGGCAGTATCTTTCTCGAAATGACGCACGCCCCCGGCTCCATTCCGTTAACGCGGCATGCGTCAGAAAAACTCTGGACGTCATCCTTCTGGCGAATCTTGCGCTTAAGCTTGGGGGCATTGACAAACGTGCCTTTCCCCTGTCGCTTCGTTAGATAGCCCTGCTGGACGAGCTCCTCAATAGCGCGTCGCACGGTAACGCGGCCAACTTTATAGTTCTCAGCCAATTCGAATTCGTTGGGTATCCGCGCGCCCGCCTTGTAGGCACCGGAATTAATTTCGTTTTTAATGATATCGATAACCTGTTGGTACAGCGGTATCGCTGCTTTACCGTCAGTTAGCCCTTCAGTCGGTGGCATATACCCTCTCCCAGCACAATTAAGTCTAAAGCGGGCCCAAGGGCATTCAGCAAGCCCTTAAGCCCGCATTAGCATTAAGTATGCTTGCTGCCGCACTAAAATGTCGGGTATTTACTCATCTGACCCGAAAAACGCGCAACTACCGCGCTCCTAAGAAAGCGTGAGCAGCTCTGGCAGCTGGTCGATAATCTTGTCCGCGGCATCCTGGCTAAAGCCAAAGCGTTCCTCGCGCTTGGCAATGACTGTCAGACCGGCTCGCTTGCCGGCAGTGATGCCAGGCACCGAGTCCTCAACGCAGCAGCAGCGATTCGCGGGCAGCCCCAGCAGATCCAGCGCATGCAGGTAGATGTCGGGCTCGGGCTTGCTCTCCTTAAACTGCTCGCCGCTCACCACATACTCAAAGGCATCCGACAGCCCGCATGCGTTGAGCACTTCCTCGATGCTAACCATGGGAGACGAGCTGGCAAGCGCCACGCGAACGCCACGGCGCGGCAGCTCTCGAATCGTATCCACGGCGCCTGGGTTAATCAAAGCCTGATAGTCGCGCGGACGTTTATGCGCCCACTCGTCCCAACGGGCCAACGCTTCCTCGCCAGTGAAATGCCCCTTACCGGCGCGCTCAAACCAATCGACCAGCATATGCAGGAAGAACTGATGGGAGGTACCGACCTGTCCATTCAACTCCTCTTGAGTCAGATTAAGCCCCAGCTCCTTGGCAAACGCGGCAGTCTCGCCCAAGTAGTAATACTCGGTATCGACAATGACGCCGTCCATGTCAAAGATAACGGCGTCGAACGGAAATGCGGACACGGCACCCTCCCTAACAAAAGGACGCCCACGAGCAGGCGCCCGAATCATGCATTAATCGGCGATTCTAGCCCAGCAGCTTATCCAGCGCCACCGCAATACCATCTTCGTTGTTATTGGCGGTCACCATCTGGGCCACAGCCTTAACCTCATCGACGGCGTTGCCCATGGCTACACCCGTGCCGGCCCACTCAATCATGGACTTGTCGTTCTGGCCGTCGCCAAACGATACGACATCGCTGGCATCGATGCCGAGCTTGGGCAGGGCACCCTCGAGCGCACGGGCCTTGTCGATACCGGGCGCCGTGTACTCAAAGTACCAGTCGGCCGTAAACATGCCCGAAAGCGTCTGCTTAAAGGGCGCATACATCTCCTCGTAATGCGCCTGCAGGTAGGCCGGATCGCCCGCCGTCAGCAGCTTGTCCACGGGATAAGCGTCCACAACCTCATGCAAGCTCTCGACCTCGCGAATCTTAAGATCGCACGCATCGCGCTCATACTTGACGATATTCTTCTGCGAGTCGTCAGGCAGCGTGATCATGCAATGGTACGAATCCTCGACGTGCAGATTACGACCGAGCGAAATCATAGGGATCACGTCAAAATTACGCAGGTGATCAATCAGGCGATGCAGCTCGTCAGCCGGCATGGCCTGGTCAAAAAGGACCTCATCGGTCTGAGCGTCGACCACATGCGCGCCATTAAAGGCAACTAGAAGACCGTCATGGTTTTGAAGGTCGAGCTCCTGCGCCAAGGCGTGCAGCCCCCATGCGGGACGACCCGAAGCCAAGATGAGCTTAATTCCCGACTCCTGCGCCGCGAGCAGCTTCTCGCGCGTACGCGGGCTGATGACCTTTTGGTCGTTGGTGAGCGTACCGTCGATATCCATTGCGATGGCTTTGATTGCCATATATGCCTCCCTGTCATTGAGTAACCTTGTCTGAGCCATCATACAGAACACCCACGGCGGCTCTGTCTGCAACGGGTAAAAAGTCATATTGTCCCGAACATGAACGGGACGCCATCTCGGGGCTCAATCGTTCCAGCCAAACGCTGAGCCACCACATACATAGCTGGCGACACCAAGCGCGACCGTTCCACGAACCTCGTTTCACCCCGTAGAAAAAAATTTCAAAATTAGTCTTGTCAAATCAGCAAAACGAACGTACTTTAAAGATGACCGCTCCGGTGGTCATCGTTTGATCGAGCATATTCAGTTTCAGTTTTCAGCGTGTAAGAGAAGGAAGATCGGCAAAGTACAACCCCAAACGCAATGACAACTTAATGAGGTAACTGCCACATGTGAGGCACCCAGGGCATTGCTGTCTCGATTTTGAGCACGATGCCTTCCGCCTTGCATGGGCCGTTCCATCCCGCCCCTGCAGCAACTGCCTCACGGGCTCATTGAAAACCGCATAGCACCCCAACGTCAGCACATCACCCACGGCAAGCACATCACTCACGACAACCAACACATCAACAAACAGCACGAACATCAACCGATTGGAGAAGCTATGACAAACCACCACGCTGAAAACGGCGATAAGAAAAGCATTCTGGATGCCCGCATTGAGCGAGCGTATGCAAACGAATATGACGCCGCCTTTGCCGCCGCGACCATCAAGAACTACGCGTCGCTACCGCTCGCGACGATCTTGGCCGACCACCCTCAACTGCTGAAGCGCTGCACAAAGATCATGGGCGACCCCGACATTCGCAAGCTGACAGACCCCTATGCCCCAAAACGCGACAACGATTCGTACGTTCTTACCGTAGGCTGCCTAGCCCATATGCTTACGGCGCTCGACACGAAACTCAAACTCGAATGGGAACCCGACGAGCGTCATGAACTCGAAAGCAAGCGGAACACCCTGCGCACCGCAATGTTCCTTCCGTTGGACGGCCTCAAGCGCTGCAACGTCGAGCTCAATACACAGGCGCGGCAAAAGCCCGGGATCACGGGGCAGAAAACTCCAAGACCCCATGCGGCCATCGTCGACCGCAACCGATATAACCGCATGACCGCGCACTTTTCTGCCGAGGGAGCAGCCATAAGGACGCTGATCGACCTGCTGTGCCTCCTGAGCATCAACGAGCTATTTGAGGGCTATCTCGCCCTTGTTCCCGCGACGGCACCCAAGTCGGTAGCAAAGATCATCGAGACCTGCAGACGCCAGTTTGAGCGCCATCGCAATGGCAGCGAGATGAACGCCAGCATCGCGCAGTACTACGCGGCTCATTACAAAAATGACGGATGTGCCCCTGTCGAGCATCAGCTGCGGCTCGCCTACACCACGCCCGCCGCAACGCTCCATCGCTTTGGAGCCCTTGGCGCTTGCGAGCCGCACGAACAGGCAGCCTGCCCCACAACCGAGCTCGATCTCAGGCTCGGACGAACCCTGTAGCCCGCCAGCCCCTCCGCGGGCAACAATCCTATTCCACAACACAACCAACAGAAAGGAGTCCTCATGGACACCAATCATTCCCCCATCATCAGTCCCCTCACCATGCGTGAATCCGCCCGAGGTATCACGCTCACCAGCATTTACGATGAGATGCTCGCCCGTCGCGAGCTCTCCGTCATGGGAAACATCGAAACCCCGATGGCCCACGACCTATGCCAGCAGATCCGCCTGCTCGATGCCACCGACCCCAGCCGCCCCATCACCATATTTGTCGCCAGCGCCGGCGGAAGCGTGCGATCGGGCCTTGCGATCTATGACGCCATGCGCCTCGCATCGTGCCCCATCCGCACCGTCTGCCTGGAATTCGCCGCGTCCATGGGCGCCGTGATCTTTATGGGCGGCGACGATCGCCGTATGGCGCCCCATGCAGAGCTCATGATTCACGACCCGCTGATCCCCCAGGGGGCAGGCGGCTCGGCACTTGCGCTGCAGGAAACCAGCCGGCGTCTCATGCAGACCCGCAAGATCCTCACGCAAATCCTCTCGGACCGCAGCGGCCTCACGCCCAAGCGCATCCAGTCCCTCACTGCAAAAGACACCTACCTTTCGGCCGAGCGCGCCGTCGAGCTCGGCTTTGCCAACGAAATCCTCTCGGCCACCAAGGAGGTCGCCCATGTCTAACCTCGCCAGCCGCCTCGCCGCATCTGAGTCCGCATCGTCCACCATCCTTGCCAAGGATCGAACGCTTTCCTGCAACACCCGCCAAACGGGACTCAACAACAACGCACTTGTGATCGGCCCCTCGGGAGCCGGCAAGACCCGAAACGTCCTCAAGCCCAACCTGCTGCAAATGAACGCAAGCTACATCGTGCTCGACACCAAAGGCACGCTCTGTCGCGAAGTGGGACCCGTGCTGGCAGCCCACGGCTACCGCGTGCAATGTCTCAACTTCGCCGACCTCAACACCGTCCCGGCCCTTGCGCCCGGCATCGAGCGCTGCGGCTACAACCCCCTGAGGCACATTCGCCGCAAGGCGGACGGCAGGCCCAACCAGCAGGACATCCTCTCGGTGGCAAAGGCCATCTGCCCCATCGAGGACAACAACCAGCCTTTTTGGGATCATGCGGCGGCAAACCTGCTGTCGTGTCTTATCGCCTACGTCACCGAACAGCTACCCGCCGACGAGCAGACGATCAGCTCGGTCATCAAGCTGATCGAGCACCTGCAGGACGGTGCCACGGGTCGATTGTTTGACGATCTGATCACGACCGACCCCCAAAGCTATGCCCTCTCGCTATGGCGGCGCTACGCCATTACGCAAAATGCCGAGCGCATGCACGCGAGCATCGTCGGCATCCTTGCCGAAAAGGTCATGTGTCTGGGGTTCGACGGTGCGGCACAGCTCTATCGTGAGTGCCATCAGGTGGACTTCGCTTCCATGGGACACACCCCCTGCGCCCTGTTTGTAACCGTGAGCGATATTGACCGCAATCTCGATCCGCTGACCGGCCTCTTTATTTCGCAGGCGTTTATGGGCCTCATTCGCGAGGCCGATAGGCAGCCCGACGGCAGCCTGCCCGTGCCCGTGCGCTTTATGCTCGATGACTTCGCAAATCTGCAGATCCCCCAGATCGACAACGTGCTCTCGATTATCCGAAGCCGCAACATCTGGGCAACGCTGCTGCTGCAGTCGACCAACCAGCTCGATGCGCTCTATGGCGAGGCACGCGCACGCTCCATCATGGGCAACTGCGACACGCATCTGGTGCTGGCGTTCCAGGATCCCGAGAGTGCCCGGGTGTTTTCCGACCGCGCCGACGCGCTGCCCAGCACGCTCATGGCGACGCCAATCGATCGCTCGTGGCTCTTTGTACGCGGTCGCACTCCCGAACAGGTCGAGCGCTTTAGGCTCGAAGACCATCCGCTCTACGGGGAGCTGCCCGAGGCGCAGCGAGGCCATGCGGAGGCCGAGATCTAGGCGCAGGGTTCTCGCAGCGCGCGGCGCCCCGGCAATGTTCCACAAAGGCCGTGCGCCCCGGGACCACGGCAAAGCAAAGGGGCCCGCATCCGATAGGATACGGGCCCCTGGCTATAAGGCGCGATGCGTTAACAGCAGCGACTACTTGCGATGCGCGCGGTAGAACTCGATGAGCGCCTGGGTCGAAGCGTCCTGCTCGGCCTTGGCGGCGTCGTCGTGGAAGGCCGGGGTAATCTGCTTGGCAAGCTGCTTGCCCAGCTCGACGCCCCACTGGTCGTAGGAGTCGATGCCCCAGACCGTGCCCTCGACAAACGTGATGTGCTCGTACAGGGCGATGAGCTCGCCGAGCGCAAACGGGGTCAGCGTGTCGCCGAAGATCGAGGTCGTCGGGCGGTTGCCCTCAAAGCAACGGGCCGGGACGATCTGCTCGAGCGTGCCCTCGGCACGAACCTCGTCGGCCGTCTTGCCAAAGGCGAGCGCCTTGGTCTGGGCCAGGAAGTTGCCCAGGAACAGCTCGTGCACGTCCTGGCCGCTATCGGTCGCAGGGTTGGCGGTATTGGCGAAGGCGATGAAATCGGCCGGGACCACCACAGTGCCCTGGTGCAGCAGCTGGTAGAAGGCATGCTGGCCGTTGGTGCCGGGCTCGCCCCAGAAGATCTCACCGGTGTCGGAGGTCACGGCGCTGCCGTCCCAGCGGACATGCTTGCCGTTGGACTCCATGGTGAGCTGCTGCAGGTAGGCCGGGAAACGGTGCAGGTACTGGCAATACGGAAGCACGGCATGGCTCTTGGAACCGAAGAAGTTGACGTACCAGACGTTGAGCAGGCCCATCAGCGCGACGGCGTTGTTCTCGAGCGGCGTGTTGCAGAAGTACTCGTCGATGGCATGGAAGCCCTCAAGGAACTGCTGGAAGCGCTCGGGGCCGAGCACGACAATCAGCGACAGGCCCACGGCGGAGTCGACGGAGTAGCGGCCGCCGACCCAATTCCAGAAACCAAAAGCGTTAGCGGGGTCGATGCCGAAGGCCTCGACCTTCTCGAGTGCGGTGGAAACGGCGACGAAGTGCTTTGCCACGGCCTCGGCGTTCTGCTCATCGGAGCCATCGATGGCGCCCTGAGCCTTGAGCTGCTCGAGCATCCAGGTCTTGACCTCGCGGGCGTTGGTGAGGGTCTCGAGCGTGGTGAAGGTCTTGGAGACGATGATCACGAGCGTGGTCTCGGGATCCAGACCCTTGAGCTTCTCGGCCTGGTCGTTGGGATCGATGTTGGAGATATAGCGGCAGTCGATACCGGCGTCGGCGTAGGGACGCAGGGCCTCGTAGGCCATGACCGGGCCCAGGTCGGAGCCACCGATGCCGATGGACACCAGGTGCTCGATCTTTTTGCCGGTAACACCCTTCCACTCACCGGAGCGCACGCGCTCGGCGAAGGCATACATGCGGTCGAGGACCTCGTGCACGTCGGCGACGACATCCTGGCCGTCAACGATGAGCTGGCCCTTCTCGCTTGCCGGGCGGCGCAGCGCGGTGTGCAGGACGGCGCGGTCCTCGGTGGTGTTGATGTGCTCGCCGGAGAACATGGCGTCGCGGCGCTCCTCGAGCTTCACCTCGCGGGCAAGATCGCACAGCAGCTTGACGGTCTCATCGGTCACAAGGTTCTTGGACAGATCGAGGTGCAGGTCACCAGCGTCAAAGCTCAGCTTGTTCACGCGCTCGGCATCGGCGGCGAACCAGGCCTTGAGGTCGATACCTTCGGCCTCGAGCTTCTCCTGATGAGCCTCGAGCGCCTTCCAAGCGGCAGTCGACGTAGCATCGATAGGTGCGGCAACAGTTGCCATAAAGTCCTCCTCAGCATACGGGCGCACGTCTCCATGCGCCCGGACATTCAGATGCCACTATTCTAGCGCAGGTCAAGACTACAATCAGCGAGCGTTGCCAATCCGCCCTCAAACGGCGACCGACCAAAAAGGGACAGGTTAATTTTGGCAGGTCAAACGCTTTACCTACCAAAATTAACCTGTCCCTTTATGGCAGATATTAGGCCACGGCACACACGCTGCCGAGCAGCTCGCGCAGAGGAGACTCAATGCCCTCAAGCAGTTCGGGCGCGATGATGGCAAAAACGGGGACCTCGCCGGCGCCAACGGCCTCGGGCACTTTGCCCTCCGAGACAATGCAACCGTAGGGAACGAAACCGTCGTCGCCGGTATCGAGCACGGCCATGCGACGCGCGAGTTCGCGCGCAAAGCCGGCAGTATCGGCATCGCCGATCGCTAGGACAAAGTCAACGCCTTCGTCGGTCGCCAGGGCCACGGCCTCGTCGATCAGCTCGTCTCCCTCGTCGCCCTCAACCGAGCCGCAGCGAAAAAGCACGCGCTCGAGCAGAGCTCGATCAAGCGAGCCGAGTGCCGCCGAGACGAGATCATCACGCGTATGTTTGTCGCCTCCCAGCACGACCAGTGCCTTGGTGCCGCCATAGTGGGCAACCAATCGCCCGCACCAGCGAGCCACATCCCCATCCGCAACCAAGCGCGTCGGCATCCCAAACCCATAGTTGACCATTATCCCCACAACCCTTCCGTGCTTTATGGTGGTATCAATCGTTATGCCCATGCTACGAAGGGAGCTTTTCCGAGCTGTTTCGCGCTCTTTAGAGCTGCGTTAAAAACCCGATGCAACCACACGACCATATCTGCCAAAAAGGGTCAGGCTTTGACGATGTCCGCGCAAGTGGGTATTATCGAACAGATATTCGATAAGAACATGTGTTTGATGGGAGGACGCGTGGGGCTCGAGCGTCACACCTATATCTGCATAGACCTTAAGACGTTTTACGCCAGCGTCGAGTGCGTCGACCGCGGACTCGACCCACTCACTACATGCCTGGTCGTTGCCGACGAATCGCGCGGACGCACGACCATCTGCCTCGCCATCACACAGGCCATGAAGGACCTCGGGATACACAACCGCTGCCGTCTGTTCGAAATTCCCGACGGCATCGACTGCATCAAGGCCGTACCGCGCATGCAGCACTACATGGAAGTGTCGGCGCAAATCTACGGCATCTATCTGGAATACGTAAGTCCGCAAGACGTGCACGTCTACTCCATCGATGAGTGCTTTATCGACGTGACACCCTATCTGGACCTCTATCACACCGATGCGGAAGGCTTCGCCTGTACGCTGCGCGACGAGGTCTTGGGACGCACGGGCATCACGGCAACGGTCGGAATCGGCCCCAACCTATTTCAGGCCAAGGTGGCGCTCGACATCACCGCCAAGCACGTAGCCAGCCGCATTGGCGTACTCGACGACGAAACCTTTCGCAAAGAGATCTGGCCCCACCGCCCCATCACCGATATCTGGGGCATCGGCCCCGGCGTGGCAGCCCGCCTCGAAAAATACGGCGTCTATGATCTGATGGGCGTCGCAGCGCTCGACGAGAACCTGCTGTACGATGAGCTCGGCGTCAATGCCGAATATCTCATCGACCACGCCTTCGGGCGCGAGCCAACAACTATCGCCGATATCCAAGCTTATCGCCCGCAAGCGACCTCGACCACCACGGGGCAGGTGCTCTCGAAGGGCTATGCCTACGAGCAGGCCTACACCGTCTTGCGCGAAATGGTCGATGCCGCCGTGCTGGATTTGATTGACAAGCACGTGGTGTGCGACAGCATCTCGCTCTTTGTGGGCTATGCAAACGAGCGTGCCGACATACGCCGGCTCAACGCCAGCGGCACGGCGCAGTATATAGACGGCTGCGGACACCTGCGCTCGAGCACCTCGAGCATCGAGCCCGCAGCGACCGACGGCCCCGAGCTCGCGCCCCGCGCGCCCAGGCCCGTCCAGCGCGACGACGAACGCCGACGTTTGGTGCGAGAGGCACAGGCGATTGACGGCATCTTTGTGGGAGAGCATGGCGGCAAACCGCGCGGTGGCTATGCCGCACTCTTCGCGCACTCTAACGCCTCGCGAAAGCTGCCCGAGCGCACTAATTCGTTTAAGAAGATCATGGGCTATTTCGATGAGCTCTGGGCGCAAACTGTCGACCCCAAACGACCGGTCAAGCGCATCAACCTGGGCTTTGGCAATCTGGTACCCGAAGAATTTGCCACCATCGATCTGTTTAGCGACGTCGAGGCCGATGAGCGCGAGCGTGACCTGGCACGCGCCGTGCTGGCCGTGAAAGGCAAGTACGGCAAGAACGCCCTGGTCAAGGGATTGAGCTTTACCGCCGGCGCCACTGCACGCGAACGCAACGATCAGGTAGGAGGACATCGTGCCTAAACCCAAGCAACCCATGCGCCCGCCCACCGCATTTGAGCGATTGGCGGACCCCAAGGGAAGACGTCGCTCCGCCGACCCTAAACTCACCGCCAACGGCGCCGTTCGCGCCGGCCGTGCCGCACAGTTTATGCCCTTTGCCGCCCTCACGGGATACTACGAGCTCGTGCGCAAGCAAGAGATCACCGTCGAACCAAAATGTGAGTTAACGGAAGAGAAAGCCCTCGAGCTTTCGCATAAGCTCGAGGGCCTCAAACGTGGCGACCTGGTCCGCGTCACCTATTACGATACGTACGGCTATCGCGCTCGCACGGGCATCCTTGACGAAGTGCTCCCCGCCTTCAAACTGCTCCAGCTCAAGGATATCGCCATCGACTTCGACGACATCCAGGACATTGAGCTACGCGGACGAGCCTAGGCAAGGATGCGCATCCAAGGCAAGGCCTACAGCGTCATGACGTAGTAGCCCGCATCTCTCACGGCCGTCTCAAGGACACCACGATCAACCGGCTGCTTAGAGCGCACGCGCGCCGTGTGGTCCGCATACGTCACCGTTGCCCACACGCCATCCAGCGCATTCAGTGCATTGGCCACGTTCTGAGCACAGCCGTCGCAACTCATGCCGCCGATGAGCAGCTCATCGCTATAGGGATAGTGTGACGCATCGGTATCCACCACAACAACCTTTTTGGCCTTCTTGCCGCTCGCACCATCGCTGCAGCAACTCTTCCCGTGTGTCGAAGCGACAATGCGACGCAGTCCAAAAAACATGCCGACGGCAATGACGGCCAGCACGATGAGATTCGCAGGGTTGAGCACGTCGTCCATGCGATCCCCTTTCTCCAAACTCTTATACCTATACCCCCATGGGGTGTTCCCATCTTACTCCAAACTCGTGTCGGTTCGGTCAATTAGTTTCCCGCTTCAAACTTTTTTGTTGACCTTGGCTTACTTTCGTGTATAAGTTTTCCTAGGCTAACAACTGAGGACCCGAAAGGAGCATCGTGACTCGAACCATTGACATCCCAACATACCAAACGGCTGTCGTGCGCAACTGCTCCCCTACGCTCGCAGGTATCAAGCCGGCTTCGCTCTTTACCTATCCCGGCGTTTACGCCAACCAAGGCGGAAAACCCGGCGCCGCCCATATCGAAGAGCGACGCTCTCGCCTGCTCGCGGTCATTGCCCAATGCAACCGCGAGCTCCAGCCACTCGGGATCCATATGAGCGTTTTGGTCTGGCGCCCCTGCGGAGCGCTCATCTATGTGTACCGCCCTGCGGACCTCATGCGATACCTCTCCGACCCCCGCGCCACGACGGCGCTTACCGCCGAAGGTTACGATGTCCACAACCTGCCCGCATCCCTGGTGCATCTCGCCGCGCGCATCACGCTGGCAAGCAGCAATGCCGCAGAAAGCGCCTATGACAGCAGCGTCTGCGCACTCGCGCGAAATAGGCACTGCGATACGGGGTGCATGTGCGAGTTCCCCCACGAAATTGGCTATTTTTTGGGCTATCCCTACGAAGATGTCCATCAGTTTATCGTCCAGCACGGCGAAAACTATAAAGTCTTTGGCGCATGGAAGGTATACACAAACGTTGAGCAGGCGCTCACGACCTTCGATTCCTATCGCGCATGCACGCAATACCTTACCTACATCTATCAACAGGGCTGCACCCTGGGACAACTTGTCCAGGCAACCCGATAGAGCATACAAAACGCGGCCGCACGCCGCACAACCGAAAGGAAAACATATGAGCAAGATCGCAGTCGTCTACTGGAGCGGCACGGGCAATACCGAGGCTATGGCAAACCTCGTCGCCGAAGGCGCCACGTCCGCTGGAGCCGAGACTGAGGTCATCCCCTGCGCCGACTTCTCTGCCGACAAGGCCGCCGAATATGATGACTTCGCCTTCGGCTGCCCCGCCATGGGCTCCGAGGAGCTTGAGTATGACGAGTTCCAGCCTATGTGGGACGAGGTCAAGGAGATTCTCGGCGACAAGAAGGTCGTCCTCTTTGGCTCCTATTCGTGGGCCGAGGGCGAGTGGATGGACAGCTGGAAGGCCGACGCCGACGAGGCCGGCGTCAACGTCGTCGATTCCGTCATTTGCTACGATGCGCCCGACGATGAGGGCGAGGCGGCCTGCAAGGCTCTGGGAGCGGAGCTGGCATAAACCACCCATTGACACGACAGATGCAACGCAAACGGGCTCCGGGTCGTCTTAACCCGGAGCCCGTTCATCTATAAAGCCACGACACGAACGCCACAACTCATCCGCGTATCAAACGACGGACGTTACAGGCATCGGGTCGCTATGCGTTCTTACGGGAGCGCACACACCACGCACCAATAGCCGCAAGGCACACGATGCCGACCACAACACCGGTAACAGCGACCGGATTAACGCCGCCTCGCCCATCCAAAGCACCCTTGCGTGATGCGGCAGCAGCGGACGTCGCTTTCGAACCGGAAGACTCGTCGGAGCCGGACTTCTTATCGGACTCGCCCTTGTTGGCATCCACATTCTGCGACATCTCCGACTTCGAGCCATCCTGCGAAGCAACAACTGCCTGCATTCCAGAACCGCCCTGCTTATCGCCGGAGCCATCGCCCCTCTGCGAACCGGTCGGCATGACCGCGGGCGTCGGATTCTTCGTCGGGACCGTAGGAACGGGTACCTCGGGCGTCACGGGTTTTTTCGGGCCGCCCGGTTCGACGACACCGGCTTTTACGCCACCGATCTTGGACCAGCTCACACCGGACCCTGCGGACTTATAGGCCGAAAGGGCTCGTAAGGCCTGTACCGTCGCAAGCGCGTTGGCATTGTCGGGTTTACCGTCCGACCCCATGGTATGAGCATATCCCTTGCCTTCGGCAACCTCATAAGAGGCAATCGCGGTAATCAGGCTATTCGCACCCGCCGCAAAACCGTTCTTGGCATTTACGGGATCCTTGCCAAGCGCCACAAGAGCAAGCAGCACCTGGGCATTCGACTCAACAGACCCAAAATCGCAAAGGCCGTTCATCTGACCCCTAAGGAAGCCGAGCGCATTGTCGACAGCAGATGCAACAGAAGATTGGCCATTCGAGGCCAGGGCGACGGAGCACGCGTCATTATCGACATAGGGCGCAAGCGCCTGAAGTGCCATGGCGGTCATATCGACGTTGCTCGCACCACCCGCATCGATGGTGAAACCGCCGTCGGGATTCTGGAACGAAAGCAGCGCGCAAACAAGCTGAGCACGCGTCCATGAAGAGCCGGACGCACGCAACACTTCATTCGAAATACCCGCCTCGTCAAGGGCAATCAGCGCATAGACCACGTTGTTCGCCGAAGCCACAAGATCTTCGTGAGAGCAAATGTCGGCAATGAGATTCACGCCATCGAAAGAGGTGATATCCTCACCAAGTGCAGCCAGCGTAAGCGCAACGCGCTCGCAATCAGTTACCTTGGCCGTGTCACCGGCCCACTCGGCCTTATGGAGGGCAAGAGACTTCTTGTAGTTCGCGATAAGCGCACCGTCGATCTTGCGTCCCGACTTTGCAAAGGCGTAGATTTCCCATTCCTGACCATACGCGTACGCATCGGTCGTGCGGTTGGCATCAAAGTACTTGGCAGCGGAGAGGGCACCCTCATCTGCCTTCGCCTCGTTATCCGGCGACGCGGCGATACCATCAACCGCAATCTCAAAGGAGATGGCCTGGGCACCGGCAGTCTGATCGATCGGCGTACCGGTCACCGTATAGGTACCGGCCTTGTTCGCCGTCAGGACATAGGCGCCGCTCGCCACAAACAAGCCGTCGTCAGGAGCACCGTCAACGTGCTTCCAATCACCAAGAGCGCGTCGGTCGATACTCACGGCATCCGAGGCATCCCGACCTTCCTCGGTCGCCACACTCCATTTCATACCGGGTTCGGAAACACTCCAGCCCTCGGCATCGTTCTCACCCGTATAGCCCAGGTTGAGTTCGACGGTCTTACCGGCCTTAACGGACGCGGGGACATTCGTGATTGTCACCAACTTCAGTGGGTTCCGGTAGGCGTAGGCAACCTCTCGCTTACCCGAGGAGATGACGCTGCCGTCCTGGTTTTCGACCGTCGCCTCAAACGTCGTCTTACCGGCCTTATACGGCGTAAAGCCAATCTCGCCACTCGTAGTGTACTCGGCAACCGCAGAATCACTCGAGGTGACCGTGTAGCATGCGCGATCGCTCGCGTTTTCGGGCCCCACAACCGGCGCAGCCTTATCGGTCAGGAAGGCGCCTTTGGCAAGCGGATTGCGACCGTGCAGATAGACAGTCTCGCGGTCCTCGTTATAGCCAAGCGAAATACTCGTCGCCGGCACATAGGCCGAGCTGACCTTTACGCCCTTATCGGAAAGGTCGACGTTCGTTCGCGAGGAGACCTGAATCGCTGCCTCGCCCGCCTGCTTAAAGTAGAAACATGCCGATCCGGGATTGGAATAGAGCACGTTCGAAGGCGTGCCCGCAAAACGAAAGCGCGTATAGGAGACAGGGACGTACTCACTCTCGGGGGCATCGGTGTAATGGACACGAATCTCGAGGTTCTTGACCTCGGAACCCGTAACCGCAATAGCGCCGCCCGTCACGTTTTCGCCGTTGTACCAAATCTGAAAATCATCAATAGGCTTAGAGGTCGCCTTCACCACAAGGGTCGCGATGTCTTCAGTGGTGCCATCATCCCTATGGAGCGTGGCGGTTACCGTGCCCACGGCATCGTTGCATACGTGCAGCAGGCCCGTTTTCTCGTTAACGGCGATATCGCCTCTGTTGGCGTCCGGGGTGCCCCAGGTCACCTTGGCGTCCTTGGGCAAACCCTTGAGCTCAAGCGTGCCCGAGACACAGGCAGCACCGTTCTCACCCACCACGACGTCGTCGGGGGACGGGTAAAGTATGCCATCGGCGGCAGTCACGGTCTTGCCGGTGCGGGCAGATGTAAACGTTACCTCGTACTTATTATTTGCGGCAGGATTCTCGGGCGATTTGTAGTCATGGTCCTCGCCAAAATACGGCAAGCCATCGGCTCCCATGCCCCACACGCTGCCGTTTTCGCCACGGTTGACGTTAAGATTTTCGACAAAGGCCGCCGTCTTCATGTCGTCGACATCAACAGCATAGGAGTTGAGAAGCGCCTTCGCGGGGAACTGGGCCTTATTGGTAAGGCCCTCCTGCCAGTACGTGTTGATGAGCTGGCCTGCGCTATAACTCGAAAAGAGCACGCCGCCGGTAGCCGTAGCGGTTGACACACAGTTAGAGACCACGCCGCCTTCGAGCGTGCGACCAAAGCCCACAACGCCCTTGCCCGTAACGGACGTAGAGCAGTTGATAACGGCGCCCTTAATCTGGCTCCCGAGCGGACCGAACGATTTGCCGTCGACCGCCTGCTTAAGTTCACCGACGAATGAGACATTTTGGACAACACCGGTAGAGCCGACACTCGCGAACAGCGACTTAACGCCACCGCCGTTGTTAAAGGTAACGGTATGGCCCTGACCGTCAAACGTGCAGTTGAGCTCACCCGAAGGACCGAAGAACCATTCGTCATCAATCAGGATATCGTTATCAAGCACATAGTAGTTGCTCGCATCCTTGACGTTCATATACATGAAGTCATCCTGCGACGAGATGTGCTTGACGTTTTCGGGCTGGGCGACGGGGGCCGTCGACTTCTTCTTCTCGAGGGCGTCCTTAGCCGAATTGAGCGTCTTGACCGCCGCATTTACATCGGACTGAGATGCATCGTCGTTATCGTTGACGATTTTGGCGTCAGCAAGAGCAGCGGCAAAGGCGGACCAGGAATCCGTTGTGTAGTCTGACTCATTGAGCGCCTCGGCGGCCGTGATAGCCGCGACGAGCGCGTCCTTATTGACAACGACGGGGGCAGAGCCGCTCACAAGCAAGGGCAGGCCACCGTTGGACACCCAGGAAAAGCCAGTCGACGGCACATCGGTATTGAGCACGGCGAGCGATTCAGCAGAAGAGAGGTCGGCGGCTTTAGCCGCGTTTCCCTTGTTAAAGCCGGGCCAGTTAATCTCGGCAGGCGAATAACCTACGGTATAGAGGCAGTTCAACAGCGATCCGGCCTGAGCCTCACCGACCAAGCCACCGTTCATCTCAACGCCTGAGCCGGCAAAATAGGAATTGACGATCTTTCCGGACGTCATACCGCCAACCAGGCCACCGGCATAGCCCTCCCAGCCGCTAAGGTTCACGCTCGCCGTGGACCAGCACATCTGGATGGTGCCAGAAAGTTTCATGGCAATGGAGCCCACATTGTCGGTGCTCGAGACCGAGCCTGTCACGCCCAGGTTCTGAATCGAGCCGGTCACATTATTCGCAACGGCCTTGCCGTTAATGGTGACCGTATGGCCCTGGCCATCCAGGGTGCCGTCAACGGTCTCGATCTGCTGGTCAGTGCCCATCGAAATATTCGCGCCGAGCTTTACGATCGCACCCGCCTCAATGGTCTCAGGCATATCGGCCGCATCGTTGACGACCACTGTCTCGCCCGAGTGCACTACCTTGGCGAGAGAACCTGCTTCTTCGACCTGCGCAGCCGGCACCGTTTCCTCGGACGCAATAGACCGCACGGCAACACCGGAGCTTTCCTGCTCCTGTGTGCTGCCGCCATCTGCCATGCCAGTTTCAGCGTCGACAGAAGGCTCAGCTTCATCAGGCCTGCCCTGCCCAGCATCGCCCGCCGCGGTGACCTGATCGGCCGCCGCGGCTACGCCCGTGCTCACCTCCTCGGCAAACGCGGTCATTCCCGTGCTCGAACTGGCAAAGATAAACGCCATGAGCACGACGAGGAATTTCCTCGTACCTGTTCGGATGTTGTTGAGCATCCTTTCCCCCTTGGTCTGGAAGATCACTACCCCAATAAGAATCGAGGCCGACCATGTAAAGGGAAACGGGACACAGCGAAACGCCCGCACCTGACAGCATGCGGCAATGCCCCCGCATCGCATACGGGATGCTTGGAGCAAATATGATGTCATCTTCTGCTCACCGGAATCCAGCGGCTCCCAAAAGACCCTCGACACGAGAAGACCATGGGCAAGTAATCTGACTCGCGGGACAGCCCCGCACACAGTAACCGCCTTGTCTGGGATTCCCACCCAGTTCCCTTTTATGCGCCAAGCGCACCCATGGTCCGGCTTCTTTTCAAACAGCATGTAATTGTATGGAAGACCAAGCAACGAGCATCCGCCGATATCACGCACACATAATTCACCGAAAATGTGGTTGAAAATCCGCCAGGGCAACGACGAGACCTTTATCCGAAATGCAAAACGGGGCCGCAGCATCATTGCCACGACCCCGCCTGTTCAAGCAAACTCTCATTCCGAGACGCTGCTGATCATCTACGAGATGTTGCCCAAAAACGCCTTGGTGCGCTCGCTCTTGGGATGGTCGAAGACCTCGCTCGGCGTGCCCTCTTCCACAATAACGCCGCCATCCATAAAGACCACGCGGTCGGCGACATCGCGGGCAAAGCCCATCTCGTGCGTCACCACGATCATGGTCATACCGTCACGTGCGAGATCGCGCATGACGCCAAGAACGTCGCGGACAAGCTCGGGGTCAAGCGCTGACGTGGCCTCGTCAAAGAGCATCACGTGCGGATTCATCGACAGGGCCCGGGCGATGGCCACGCGCTGCTGCTGACCGCCCGAAAGTTGACTCGGCATAAAATCGATGCGCTCGGCCAGACCGACCTTGGTGAGCTCCTCGACGGCGATCTTCTCGGCCTCTTCCTTGCTGCGCTTGAGCACCTTTTGCTGCGCAAGCATGACGTTCTTTTTGACCGACAGATGCGGAAACAGGTTGAACTGCTGAAACACCATGCCCAAGTGCGTACGCACCTTATTGAGGTCAACGCCCTTGGCGCACACATCCACGCCCTCGACGACAATCGAGCCACTCGTGGGCTCCTCGAGACGGTTAATGCAACGAAGCATCGTCGATTTGCCCGAGCCCGAGGGGCCCAGAACCACAACGACCTCACCCTTGTGCACATCCAGATCGATGTCGCGCAGGACCACGTTATCGCCAAAGGCCTTCTGGAGATTCTTGATGCTGACGACGACCTCGTTCGAGTTATTGGTTTCGCTCATAATAGAACCTCCTTACAGACCAGCGATATGGTCGGCGGGCGTCGCGACAACCTGTCCGGCGCTCTTGGTGGGACGCTTCTTTTTGGTTTCGGCCGTACCCAGCAGCCTCGCCTCAAGACCGCTCACCAAGCGCGCAAGCGGCAGGGTAATGACCAGATAGAACAGGGCGGCAACCACATACGGCGTAATGGAGCCCGTCGTGGCCACGATGGTGCGGGCGTTCATGACAATCTCGACCACGCCCACGGCAGCGAGCAGCGACGTATCCTTGTAAAGCAAGATAAACTCGCTGGTCAACGTAGGAAGGACGTTGCGGAACGTCTGCGGAATCATAACGTAGAGCAGCGTCTGGAAGGCATTCATGCCCAGCGAGCGAGCAGCCTCGTTTTGACCCTTGGGGATCGACTGAATACCGGCACGGAATATCTCGCACAGGTACGCAGACGAGTTCATGGCCATGACGATAACGCCCAAGACGTAGTCGTCAACCTTGACACCGGCAAGCGGCAGGCCAAAGAATGCAATATAGATCTGCAGGAACGCCGGCGTACCGCGGATGACATTCACGTAGATGCCGGCAAGGCAACGCAGGATGCGCGACTTGGAAATGCGCATGAGCGACAGCGCAAAGCCAAAGGGAATGGCCAACGGAAATGCCACGAGCACAATCGAGAGCGACATAAGGAAGCCCTTGAAGACGATCGGCAGGCTTTGGACCAAAATGACCGGGTTCAAGAACAGGCGCAGGAACATATTGGAGTTCCAGACCTCGACCCACGGCTGCTCCTTAAGATCGGCCAGGAAGTTATCGAATGCCGTCACGCCCTTGATCTCGACGGAAGGGATCTTGGAAATCTTCTTGGTCGAACCGTCGGCAAGCGTATAGGTTCCGCTAAAGGCCTCATCGCCGCCCTCGACGGGGAACGTCACGCCGTAAACCTCGACACGGAAAAAGCCGCCGGCAGACGCTGTCTCGCCAAAGTCGATCTTGAGCGTCTGGCCGTCAGCCTTGCACGTGGGCTTCATGGGCGTACGATCCATGAGGTCCTCGCCCGAGAGCATCGTCAATCGCGTGTCATCGGTACCAAACGTTGTGCCGTCGACAAACGTCAGCGAAAGACCGCTCAGCTCCTCGTCGGCATCGGCCTGAACTTCCCAGGTAATGCGCGTCTCGGTGCCGCCGACCACAGCGCTGCCCGAACCAGTGTTGGGTCGGGCGGTAATCTTTGCGGTCTCAAGCGCCTGGGCGGTCGCGGGCGCATATGCCCCCGCGCACACCAGCGCGAGCGCCACGGCCATGGCGCAGGCTAGCTTTTGGAGCAAGGCGGGCAGTGGAAAACGCCGCTCCGCGGCCCCTTTGTTCAGTCGAGACAAGGTGGCTCCTATCGTAGAAGTTGCCGGCAAAACGAGACGGAAATGCTCTCCGTCAAGAGAAGCGCAAAGGCCCTCTCCGCCAAAACGGAAAGGGCCCGCGCGCAATCAAGTAGCTATTTTACTTGATGTTGTACTTAGCCATGAGGGCGTCAACGGTACCGTCGTCGGTCAAATCCTTGATGGCCTGGTTGATGTCGTCCTTGAGCTTGGTATTGCCCTGGTTGATGGCGATGGCGTACTCCTCGCCGGTGCTGATCTGCTTGATGGTCTGGCAGGTGTTGAACTGCTCGGCGGTCAGCTGGCTGGCAACGGAGCGGTTGGTGACTACGGCGTCGCCCTTATCGGACTGCAGGGCGCTGAAGCACTCGGTGGCGTCCTTGTAGGGGACGATCTTGGCCTTGGGGAAGTTCTCCTGGGCAAAGGCCTCGGCGGTCGAGCCAGACTGGACGATGATGGTAGCGTCGGCGTTGTTGAGCTTCTCGCTGTAGTTGTCGGCCGTGATGTCGGTGTTATCGACCTTGGTCACGATAGCCTGATCGTCCATGTAGTAGGAATCGGAGAAAGTGACTTCATTCTCACGCTCGGGCGTGTCGGTGATAGCCGCGATGGAGACGTCATACTTGGCACCCGAAGCGACGCCCGGAACCAGCGTGTCAAAGTCATTGTTGACGTACTCGACATCCAGGCCCAGCTTGTCGCCGATAGCCTTGATGAGCTCAAGGTCAAAGCCCTGATAATCGCCGTTGTCGTCCTTGTACTCAAACGGGGCGTACTCGGCAGAGGTGCCGACGGTCAGCGTGCCGTCCTTGACGAGCGCGTACTCCTTGGAGCCGTCGACCTTCTCGACCTTTACGTCGTCAGAGCTGCTGGAACCGGCATCAGAACCAGAGGCGGCGTTGGACGAACCGCAGCCCGTCAGAGCAAGGGCGAGTGCCATGGCACCCGTGGCGGCGAATGCGCCAAGTTTCTTCAGCTTCATAATCAGTCTCCTTCCAATGACCCCGTATAATTCAGAGGTCTGCAAAAACTGAGGGTTATTATGCACCCGCTTGGGAGAATCTGCAATTAGAAAACCGATTGAAACAAACCCATAACGTGAATGGAGCACTCCACTTTATGACAGTCATTACTGCTGCAATGACCTTAGAAGTTTGATTTCAGCCGCATAACCTGCAAGTTCGTTCGGTGTCTCCAAAATGAATGGCAAGGCACGCAAACGGCCATTCGATACAATATTCTGCATAACCTGCATACCACCGCCAAACTCTTCGCTACCCAGGTAGCCCATACCGATGCATTCGTGGCGGTCCTTATGGGCGCCGCAGGGATTCTTGGAGTCATTGATATGCACGGCGCGCAAGCGCTCGATACCCACCACGCGGTCGAACTCGTCGAGCACACCGTCCAGATCATGGATGATGTCGTAGCCGGCATCGCTCACATGGCAGGTGTCCAGGCACACGCCCAACTTGGCCGACAGCTCGGGGCGCTTGTCGGCAACGCCCTCGATGATGAGCGCCAGCTCCTCAAAGCTGCGGCCCACCTCGGTGCCCTTGCCGGCCATGGTCTCGAGCAGCACCGTCGTCTGCTGCCCCTCAAACATCACCTGGCACAGGGTGTCGACGATCATCTGAATGCCGGCGTCGGAGCCCTGCCCCACATGCGCACCGGGATGGAAGTTGTAGTAGTTGCCGGGCAGCGCCTCCATGCGCCGCAGGTCCTCTGCCATGGCCTCCAGGGCAAACTCGCGCGCCCGCTCTTTGGCTGAGCAGGGGTTATAGGTATACGGGGCATGAGCCACGAGTGGGCCAAAATCATTTTGCGCCATAAGCTCGCGCAGGGCGGCCACGTCATCCATGTCAAGATCTTTCGCCTTGCCGCCGCGCGGGTTGCGCGTAAAGAATGCAAAGGTATTGGCGCCAATTGACAACGCCGTCTCTCCCATCGCCCGATAGCCCTTCGTCGTGGATAGATGACACCCGATCGTCAGCATCCCCAGCTCCCCCTCATCAGTTGCGGTGAAATAGTTCCTGTCGATGCCTTATTCTGCCGCAAACAGGAACTATTCCACCGCAAGTTATAAAAGGGGCATCAGAGATGCGGGGCACCAAGCACTACGGCTACGGGCGCCGGCGTCATGATCCCTCACGCGTCAGCGCCAGGTCCTAGAGGGCTAGACGGATTGCTTCGATAATACGCGCGCAGCGCTGTGTGGCGGCAAGGGGCATGACGGGACTCTCGAGTTTCCCCGCCCGGATGAGCTGGGTCGCATGCTGGATTTCGCCGTAGAAATCATCGACCTCAAACGGGGCATTTATTTCGAGCATTCGTCCGTCGGAGCACTTCACATGGGCGAGTTCGGGGCGATGAAGGCGCTCGATTTCCAACGAGCCCCGCTCGCAGGCAATCGTTAAGCGGCTTTCATATGCTGCTTTGCCGTCGACCACCATATGAATGGGTATACCGCCGACACTCATATGGATCTCATCGGCCCAATCCACGCGGCCGCCCGATACGTCACGCCAGCGAACTTCACGGGACGAAACCTCGCACGCGCCCGCGAGCAAATCCTCAAACCAACCGACCGCATAGCAGCCCATGTCATATAGACAGCCACCCTGCAACGGGTCGAGCAGATAACTCG
Organism: Collinsella sp. CLA-ER-H9; assembly: GCF_040092295.1. Lineage (NCBI taxonomy): Bacteria > Bacillati > Actinomycetota > Coriobacteriia > Coriobacteriales > Coriobacteriaceae > Collinsella > Collinsella sp. CLA-ER-H9. Next base: position 26,105 of record NZ_JBBNLV010000014.1, on the reverse strand, counting down.
AAGGAGGCTCACCATAATCGAGTTTTTGCACGCTTTCAATCGAGACAATACGGCCGAGCTCGCCCGACGCAAGCAAGACCTTCACGCGAGTATGCATCGGACAAAACCGATTTTTCATCGCCTCCATAAACGGCACACCGCACTCACGGGAAACGGAGGCGATCGCATGGGCCTCTTCTTCATTCAAAACGGCCGGCTTTTCGCACAGCACGGCCTTTCCCGCGCGCAGTGCCCGACAGACCCAATGCGCATGCATGCCATGTGGAAGAGCCAAGTAGATTGCGTCGACATCGGGGTCGGCAATCAGCGCATCATAAGCCGCATCGCCGCTATCGTCAGCCGTGGCATAACTGTGCGCGGCATCAATCGAAAACGCTCGGCAAAATTCCTCGACATGTGCAGGAGTGCGGCCGGCCGCAGCCACCAGCCGTGCCCCGTCGACCTTCTTGAGCGACGATGCAAATCGATGAGAAATGCGTCCAGCGCCCAAAACGCCCCAACGAACCTCACGTAAATCATCACATGAATCCCGATGGCCCACGACAGCCCCCTTCAGTTGCGGTGAAATAGTTCCTGTCGATGCCTTATTCTGCCGCAAGCAGGAACTATTCCACCGCAAGTTATAAAAGGGTCACGAGGAGCGCGTTTTGCCGAAGGCCTTAAGCACCGCCGTCACGGGGCCAGGCTGAAAACGGCGGCGTACGTCGTCCAAGCGCCCGGGGATATCGATGTGCTGCGGGCAATGCCGCGCGCATTTGCCGCACTTGACGCAATTGCTCACCAGCTTGGGCTCGTTCGTCCGCACCGCGCTCGCCGTAAAGTATTGAGACAGCCCCGCAAACCAGCTGTGCGCATAGCTTGCGTTGTAGGCAGCAAAACACCCAGGGATATTGATGCCTTTAGGACACGGCATGCAATAGCCGCATCCCGTGCAGGGCACGCGATTCGATTTTTCAAACTCCCTCAGCACGCGTGCGATGGCATCGAGCTGAGCAGCCGTCATCGAATCCGGCAGGGCCCGATCGGCCAACGCCGCGTTCTCATCCACTTGCGCGATATCGGTCATACCCGAAAGCAGCATCGTCACCTGAGGATGGTTCCACACCCACGAAAGCCCCCAGGCGGCCGGAGTGCGCAAATGCGGGTCACGGGCGCCATCGAGCACAGCGCGTGCCCGCGGCGGAAGTTTGCCCGCTAGACGACCGCCCAGCAGTGGCTCCATCACAAACACCGCAAGACCGCGCTCCGCAGCCGCCATGAGTCCTGCCGTTCCCGCTTGGTAACGCTCGCCGGCATAGTTGTACTGGATCTGGCAAAAATCCCAGTCATATGCGTCAAGCACCGTCAGGAAATCCGCCGCGCTGCCGTGATACGAAAAACCAATCTGGCGAATGCGCCCCGCCGCCTTTTGACGCGCGATCCAGTCCTCGATGCCCAACGCCACCACACGTTTCCACTGGGCGGGCGAGGTGATGTTGTGCATAAGGTAATAGTCGATATGGTCAGTCCGCAGCCGACGCAGCTGTTCGTCAAAGAACCGGTCGAAATCCTCCGCGCATTTGCACGAAGCATGCGGCAGCTTGGTCGCGAGCAAAACCTGGTCGCGTAGGCCTAGGCGCTCAAGCGAAGCGCCCACGCAAGCCTCGTTGCCGGGATAGAGATAGGCCGTGTCCAGGTAGTTAATCCCCTGCTCCACTGCACGGGAGATGATGGCGTCGGCTGTCTTCGCATCCGGGCGTCCCGGCGCACCGGGAAACCTCATGCAGCCCAGCCCCAACGCCGAGATACGGTTACCGCTTTTGGGGTCAACGCGATATTGCACGGCCCCTCCTCCCCCATCGAAGCCCTGATAAGGCGAAACAAACCTGTCACGTCATCGAAGCACATCGGAATCGCAATCGAGAACGTATCGTAACGCAGCAGAAATCAGGCCGTCACGGCACCGCTTTAACATCAGCAAAAAGCCCGATGAAAGGAGGCAAGCGTGGCCACGCGTGAGGACGCCTACCCCTATCCCGGCGAGCAATACATCCTCTCGGTCGACTGTTACCAGACCGAGATCATGGACCATCTGGACGAGCTTCCCGCCACAGGCGCCGTCATCTTCTGCACCTTCCCCAAGGCGCGCGATGGCGTTGGATATCCCGCACGCGTTTTTGCCATCTGCCCCGCGGCATAAGTTCTCATGCGTTTGTTCTTCTAAATTCCGCCTCCGGTGCACGCTACATGCTCCAGCGGCATACAATCCACCGGGCGCTCCGCACGCGGGCGCCTTTTTGTGAGGAGATGATTCACGTGCAGATCAACAAGGTTGCCTTTATCGGCAAGGGCGGCGTCGGGCTACTCTACGGCAGCATGATCGCCCAGGCACTCGGCGACGATGCCGTCGAATACGTCATGGACGACGCCCGTTTCGAGCGTCACGCAGGCGACGCCCTTACGGTCAACGGCGAGCCCTGCGCACTCAAGTCCGTGCGCGTCAGTGAGGCAACGCCCGCCGATCTGGTCATTCTCACGGTCAAGACGACGGGACTCAACCAAGCACTCAAGACTATGGAGCGCGTCGTGGGACCCAACACGCTCATCGCCTCGCTGTGCAACGGCATTACGAGCGAGCAAAAGATTGCCGAGCGCTTTGGCTGGAAGCACACCGTCCTGGGCATCTGCCAGGGCATGGATGCCGTGTTCCTCGACGGAGAGCTCACCTTTACCAATGCGGGCGAGATTCGCTTTGGCGCGGCAGCGGGCACCGAGCCCGCAACCGTCACCGCCATCGACGAGCTCTACACACGCTGCGGCATCGCCCATACCGTCGAGAGCGACATTGCGCACCGCATGTGGGCCAAACTCATGCTCAACGATGGTATCAACCAGACGTGCATGGCCTACGGCGGAACGTATGGAAGCGCCACAGAGGCCGGCTCCGAGCAGCGCCACTGCTTTGTCTCCGCCATGCGAGAGACACTTGCGGTCGCCAATGCCGAGGGCATTGAGCTGACCGAGGCAGACCTGACGCAGATGGTGCACCTCATCGAGGGAATCGACCCCACCGGTATGCCCTCGATGGCGCAGGACCGCATCGCACAACGAAAGACCGAAGTCGAGGAGTTCGCGGGCACCATTTGCCGCCTGGCCGCCAAACACGATATCCAAGTGCCGCAAAACGATTGGCTCTACCAGAGGATTCGCGAAATAGAAGGCAGCTGGTAGCCTCGGCCGCATCGCGACGTGCGCAATACAAGCAGACAGGCCTTCGCGAGGATTCCGTCATTCGCGAAGGCCTGTTGCATTTAGCTCGAGGCTAAAACTGAGGCTTATTTTGCGATTCCGGAACCTCGTCCTCGTCATCGCGGCAAAGTAGCACGCCGGCGCTTCCCAGCAACGCCGCTGCAATCAAGGCGCCCACAATCACAGGAGCGGCGCCCGTAGCGGACTGCAAGCCGGCAGTTAACGCCGCCGTCGGACCAAGGCATCCGATCAAAAGGGCAACGACGGCAATAGCGACATCTCGAGCGTTCATGGAACCACTTCCTCCACGAGAAAGACTTTGTTTCTCGTGACTTAGTGTGCCCCGCGCCCATATGCGCGGCGTACTGCCACGGTAAGCGCTCTGTTAACTCAAATGCATACATAGAACGGGCGCCCTTACGTTGCCCTAAAGCTCGGTAAAGACGCCCGTCCGCCAAATATCCGTGATGCAGAAAAATTACCAGCCAGTGTAGTAGTCGGTGGTTCCGGCAGCGCAGCCGGAGTCATAGACCTTGCACTCGCCCTTGGATCCGGTAAACGTGGAGCCCTGAGCCTTATCGCCCGCGGCCACGACGTAGTAACCATCGGAATCGCGCCAAAAGCCCTCGGAATCCTGGGTCCACTCGCCCGTGCGGTGGTGATACAACACGTTGCTGCTGTAATAGGTCTCACGACGACCGTTATAGTTATTGACGCCGCTCGAGCGCGTCAGGCCCGAGCCGTTCGCGTAATACGCAGCAGACGCGTAAGACGAGCCGGAGCCGGCGTTGTAATACGAAGCCTGAACGGCCTCAGCGGCCTCGGCTTCGGCAGCCGCAGCCTCGAGCGCCTCGCGCTTAGCATCCTCGAGCGCGGAGCGAAGCTCGTCGAGCTCGGCCGACTTCGCGTCGACCTCCTCCATCGTCAAAAGACTGCCCGCACCATCGATACAACCTTGCAGTACAGCGCGCTCGTCATCGGTGGCATAGTCGCCGTACATGTTCATGATGATCTGGGCGCGGACCTCCAGGGAATCGCGCTTGGCCCCCATAGAGGCGTTCCACTCCTGCATGGAGCCAAAGCCGTCGCCGCGATAGTCGACGGGCTGCATCAGCGTCGCCTCGGACGGCGTGGATCCGACCGTATCGGATAGTGTTGCCGCGTGGGCATCAGTTGCGCCGGCGCCCGTCAAAAGTGCCACGGTCAGAGCGGCGGAAAGGGCGGCGGCTTTCGGTTTTCGTGAATCAATCCTCATGTAGCTGGAAACCTCCGTAGTGCGTTTTTGCTGCGTTTGAGCTGCGTGTGATTCGATCGCGCTGCATAGTACCCCGAGCAAATCGCGACCTGCGGTTTTTCTCAAAAGGCGCACGTCATTTGCGTAAAACTCACATCCTCTCAACAGGAGTTTTCCACATCTCGATTGCATAAAGCGTGCCAAAAACCCTGTTTTTGCACCCTCTCTATGCAAAAAAGGCGCCTGTGCGACCATTGTTCGCACAGGCGCCTTGAGCAGGCATTTTATGCAGTTATACCTATCGAGTCGCAAGGGGTCCTTGCACAAGTCGCCTTACTCGTCCAGTGCGGCAAAGGCCTGCTTCAGATCCCAAATGATGTCCTCGGCGTTCTCGGTACCGATGGAAAGACGGATCGTGGAGGGCGTGATGTCCTGCTCGGCGAGCTCCTCGGCAGAGAGCTGGGAGTGCGTGGTGGTAGCCGGGTGCACGACGAGCGACTTGACGTCGGCCACGTTGGCGAGCAGCGAGAACACCTGCAGATGATCGATGAACTTCCAAGCTGCCTCCTGGCCACCCTTAATCTCAAAGGTAAAGATCGAGGCACCGCCGTTGGGGAAGTACTTCTGGTACAGCTCATGGTCGGGATGCTCGGGCAGGCTCGGGTGGTTCACCTTGGCGACGTGGCTGTCACCGGTCAGGAACTCAACGACCTTCTTGGTGTTCTCGACATGACGGTCAACACGCAGCGACAGAGTCTCGGTGCCCTGGAGCAGGACCCAGGCGTTGAACGGGCTGATGCAGGCACCCTCGTCACGCAGCAGGATAGCGCGGACATAGGTTGCAAAGGCGGCGGGACCGGCAGCCTCGGCAAACGAAACACCGTGGTAGGAGGGGTTGGGCTCAGCGATCTGGGCGTACTTGCCACTCGCCTTCCAATCGAAGTTACCGCCGTCGACGATCACACCGCCCAGCGAGGTGCCGTGGCCGCCGATAAACTTGGTTGCGGAGTGGACGACGATGTTGGCACCATGCTCCAGCGGACGGAACAGATACGGGGTGCCGAAGGTGTTGTCGACGATAACCGGCAGGCCATGCTTCTTGGCGATCTCGGAGATGGCGTCGATGTTGGGGATGTCGGAGTTGGGGTTACCGAGCGTCTCGAGATAGATGACCGTGGTGTTGTCCTTGATGGCGCCCTCGACCTCGTCCAGGTTATGGGCATCGACGAAGGTGGTCTCGACACCAAACTGGGAGAGCGTGTGCTCCAGCAGGTTGTAGGAACCGCCGTAGATGGTCTTCTGGGCGACCACGTGGTCACCGGCCTGGGCGAGGGCCTGCAGGGTATAGGTGATGGCGGCGGCGCCAGAGGCGACGGCGAGGCCAGCAACGCCGCCCTCGAGCGCAGCGATACGGTCCTCGAAGACGCCCTGGGTGGAGTTGGTCAGACGGCCGTAGATGTTACCGGCGTCGGCAAGACCAAAGCGGTCGGCGGCGTGCTGGGAGTTGCGGAACACATAGCTCGTGGTTTGATAGATAGGCACAGCACGGGAGTCGGATGCAGGATCGGCGCTCTCCTGGCCAACGTGCAGCTGCAGGGTATCGAAACCAAAGGTGTGCTCGGGGTTGTTGATAAACTGGCTCATGATGATCTCCTTGATCGAAGAAAGTAATAAGAGTAAGAGAAGTAAGTCGCTGTCTCCTGATCACGCCGACGGGCGCAAACAGGAGCCCGGCATTCGTCTTGGTAAGCAATTCATATGCGGGCCTCCTTTCGCATCCCGGTTCCTTGGTCGGCTTAATTACCTACCGCCTTTGTGTGTTTTGAATAGTACGAGCATTGTTTTGCTCGGTCAATCACTTAAAAGCGCTAACTTGTTATCGGTTTTTTAGATAGCTATCGAAAGGATGGGCGCCGATGACCCTCCAGCAACTTCGTTTTTTGATCGCCGTGGCAGAGTCCGGATCGATCAACGCCGCAGCCCAGCGCCTTTATACGGCACAGTCCAACATCTCAAACGCTGTCAAAAGCCTGGAACAGGAGCTCCATCTGGAGATCTTTACGCGCTCCAGCCGCGGCGTCACGCTCACCAACGACGGCACCGAGCTATTGGGCTATGCGCGCCAGGTCGTAGAGCAGGCCGACATGCTCGAGGCACGCTACGAGGACGGCGGCACACCCCAGGCGCGCCTTGCCGTCTCGGCCCAGCACTACGCTTTTTCGGTCAAGGCCTTTGTCAACGTCGTCGAGCGCTGCCGCGACAGTAAGTTTGAGTTCATCATGCGCGAGACCACCACCTCGCAGATCATCGACGACGTCCGCGCATTTCGCAGCGATATCGGCATTCTGTACCTGGATGACTTTAACGCCCGCGTTCTGCAGAAGGCCTTCGCCGATGCCCGCGCAAGCTTCCATCCCCTCTTCGACGCGACGGTCCACGTCTTCGTTAGCGAACGCCACCCGCTCGCACGCCGCCCTCAGCTGTCCCTTGCCGACCTCACGCCCTATACGCGCTACAGCTTTGAGCAGGGAACCTCAAACTCCTTCTATTACGCCGAGGAACCTTTTAGCTATATCCCTTGCGACCGCAACATACGAATCTCGGACCGCGGAACACTTACTAACTTACTTATCACGTCGAACGGTTACACCCTGTCGACCGGTGTCCTTTCCAATGAAATGCAGTGGGGTATGGCATCGATCCCGTTAGCAGACGCCCCAACGATGCACGTAGGATATATCATGCACGACGAGCGCAAGCCCTCTCCTCTCTTGCGGCAATACCTCGACGAGCTCAACCGCATCATCCATGCCAACTAACTGTCGGAAGACGGGATAGAAATCGTAAATTGCTAGCCCCCGGCAGGCATGGCGCTACAATGGTCACTCACACGAAGCGTACCCAACGAAAGGAACCATGTGAAGGTCATCATCTATACCGACGGCTCGGCCCGATCAAATCCGGGACGCGGCGGCTACGGCGCCGTGCTCAAGTACACCAACCCCGCCGGCAAGACCTTCACCTCCGAGCTTTCGCGTGGCTACGCCAAGACCACTAACAACCGCATGGAGCTCATGGCGGTCATCGTGGCGCTCGAGGCACTTAACCGCCCCTGCGAGGTCGAGGTCCATTCCGATTCGCAATACGTCGTCAACGCCTTCAACAAACACTGGATCGACGGCTGGAAAAAGCGCGGGTGGAAAACTGCCAACAAGCAGCCCGTCAAGAACCGCGACCTGTGGGAGCGCCTGCTTGCCGCAAAGAGCAAGCATAAGGTGGAGTTCATCTGGGTTAAGGGGCATGCCGGCCACGAGCTCAATGAGCGCTGCGACGAGCTCGCCACCACCGCGGCCGACGGAGCCAACCTCGATATCGACACCGGCTTTAGCGAGAGCGACCTGTAACGGCGTTTTCGCACGCTTTTATGTCCTCCCGCGCTACACTCGTCCTGTAGGCCAAACAACGCAAGGGGGACACATGCTGCGCATCGCAACCATCGGCACATCCATGATCACCGACGACTTTATCCAAGTCGTCAATGCCAACGACCAGGCTACATTCGTAGGCACGCTCTCGCGCGACGCAGATCGTGGCGCCGCCTTTACCGCCGAACACGGCGGCGAACGCAACTTCACCGCACTTGACGAGCTTGCGTCCGCCGACGACGTCGACGCCGTCTACATCGGCAGCCCCAACGCGCTCCATCACGAGCAGGCGCTCGCCTGCATCGCCGGTGGCAAGCACGTCATCGTCGAGAAGCCCTTCTGCGCCACCGAAGCGCAGGCACTGGAAGTCTTCCGCGCTGCCGAGGCAGCAGGCGTCGTGGCCCTCGAGGCCATGCGCCCGCTTCACGACCCCGCCTTCCACGCCATTGAGGACGCTCTGGGCGAGATTGCGCCCATTCGCCGCGCCTCACTGCGCTTTGGCAAGTATTCCTCACGCTACAACGAAATCCTCGCTGGACGCGCCACCAATATCTTCGACTGCAATATGGCATCGGGTTCCCTCATGGACATTGGCGTCTACGCCGTCGAGCCCATGGTCGAGATTTTCGGCATGCCCTCTGGTCTCACCAGCATGACCACGCTGCTCGACCCCTCAACGCAAGAGCTCACCCATGGCCCCATCGACGGTTGCGGTTCCATTCTCGCCAGCTATGGCGGTGGCCGTATCTCCGTCGAGCTCGCGCACTCCAAAATTACGAATGACCTGCTGCCCTCGCAGATCGAAGGCGAGCGTGGCACTATCCAGATCGACCATCTGTCCACGCCCCGCAACGTCCGCATCGACTATCGCGGCGACGTCGTACGCGGCTCGGCGACCGAGGCACCGCGCGAACAGGACGACAACGGCCGCGCGCTCGATCTGCCCAAATCGAGCAACACTATGGAATACGAACTCATAGACTTTGTCACCGCCATCGGTAACATCGATAACGTTAAGGAAGAGATCTGGGAGACCCCAGCGGGACGCCACGAGCTCGGCCACTACCGCGATGTCACGCTCGTCTCGCTCCGCATCATGGATGCCGTGCGTCAGCAGGCCGGCATTACCTTCCCCGCCGATTCAGTCAAGCAGGCCTAGCGATGGGCCTCTTCGATACGTTCTTCTCCAGCGTCACCGGCAGCAGTCGAGAGCCTCAAAAACCATCAAACATCGAGCTCGAGCTGCGCCGCAGGCTTACTGTGCTCGCAAGCGACGAGGCCACTCAAGACACTCCGCAGCGCTATTTTCTGCGGTGGGAGGGCCAAGTCCAGGGCGTTGGTTTTCGCTTTGCCAACACCAACCTCGCGCAGGCACGCGCACTCACCGGCTGGGTGCGTAACATGGAAGACGGCTCCGTCGAGATGGAGATACAGGGGGCTCCGGCAAACATCCTATCTCATCTCGAGGCGCTTCATGCCTCCTACGAGCGCATGGGAACGCGTTTTCGCCTCGCAGACGCCCAGGCCCGAGCCCCACTTACCAATGAAGACGGTTTCAGTCCTCGTTATTAGTATTGTGTGCTAAATACGGTATCATTTACCTACGACCGTTGACAGAAAAGAGGCGAGGCGCATGGCGGTGCAAAGAAGAAACACCAAGCAGCGGAAGCTGGTTCTTGACGCCGTGCGCCAAAGCTATAACCACCCCACCGCCGATGAGATCTACAACGCCGTGCGCGCGCAGGATGACAAAATCAGCCGCGGTACGGTCTACCGCAATCTCAATCTCTTGGCCGACGCCGGGGAGATCCTCTCCATCAAGACACCGGGCGGCAGCCGCTTCGATCGCACCATCGAGCCGCATGCGCATATCATCTGCACCTCGTGCAGCCGCGTCATCGACGTACCGCTCCCCTTCGATGCCCAACTCGACGCCAAGGCGTCCGAGCAAATCGGCTGGAACGTCACCTCGCACTACACCATCTTCGAGGGCCTCTGCCCCAACTGTAGGTAGATTTTGGGACATGCCTACTCAGCAAGTAGACGACGCAGCTCTTCTTCAACCGCGCGCACGTAGCGGACACGGTCATTGACACCGCGCATGCTGGGATTGCAGTCCTCCATCAGATAGGGATGGCCCACCACGTTGAGCATGTCGCGATCGTTTTCGTTATCGCCAAACGCCATCATTTCGTTAGGTGAGATCCCCAGCGCGCAACCATAATCGGCAAGCGCGGACCCTTTGCCCGAATCAAAGCCGATAAAATCGGTCCATTCGGTTCCCGACGTCATCACGTCGACACGGTCGCTAAAGAGGCGCTCGAAATACTCCAGCGCCGCCGGCTGCTCTGTCTCGGGCGTTTGAAACGCAATCTTAATGACATCCTCGTCAATGTCCTCGGGACGGTCGACCACCGCCACATCGCAGTGGACCTCGTAACGCAAATGGTCGACGAACGCATCGTTGCCGCTCATGGTATAGAGGTGCCCCTCACACGAAAGGGTCACGTCGGCATGGGGAAAGGCGACCACGGCATTCGCGATATCCATAGCAAGGCTACGCTCCATGGAACGCTTGACAACGGCATGCCCCTCGCTCATCACCAGGGCTCCGTTTTCGCACACATAGGCGAGCTCATCGGCCACCGGGGCAAACAGATAGCGCAAGCTCGCATATTGACGGCCGCTCGCCGGCATAAACACGATACCGCGACGATGCAGCTCATCGATGAGCTCAAAGGCCTCGGAACGCGGCTCGCGCTCCCCCGGATGCAGCAACGTGCCGTCCAAATCGCAGGCGATCAGCTTGATTCCCTCAAGACCCATATGCTTCCCCCAAAGTCTCTCATCAACAGCAAGACGGACTTTGAATGGCAATCCCTCAAAGCCCGTCTTGCGCATACGCGCGCTTAGCCGCGCGTCTTTTTTACGATCGTAAAGTCTGAAGCCATACTCACAACAACATCCGCCGCGCTCGATGCAAAGCGTCGACTGGCATCGAGCTCGCGTGCGACCACCGAGAGCCGAACGCCCCCAATGCCCCGGAGCATACGACCCAAAACCGGTTGCACCGGCGTATACATGCGCACGGTATGCTCGTCCGAGTCACCCCGGAAGAGCGGCGCATGCATGTTGCCGATCTCCCAGCACGCATGTGCGAGCACAATCGGATCCATGCGGTCGACTTCGACCAAATAGACCTCGGCGCTGCGCAGGCGCACGACAACCGCTACGGGCACCGCGCCCGTGCGGTCAATAGCAAGCACGTCACCGTCGGCAAGACGCTCGCCATCAGTGGCATCCAGCCGGGCATTCACCGTGCGCCCCAGCTCCGTCACGCCCACAAACAGGCGCGCATCAGCCTGGTCCCAATCGAGTAGCAGCTCGTCAACCTCAAAGACGCCACCCAGCTCCCGACGAAGCAGGAGTTCATAGGACGGGTCGTTGAGATTTCCCAAGCGCTCCGTAGCTACCAGGTCCACGGACATCAACTAGTCCTCGACCTCGACGAGCTCGATATCAAAGTTGAGGTCCTTGCCGGCGAGCTCGTGGTTGGCGTCGAGCGTCACGGCCTCGGCCGTCACATCGATGACCACGGCGGGGACGGGCATGCCGCTCGGCGTGGACAGGAAGAGCTTCATGCCCTTCTCGATCTGCTCGATATTGGGAACCTGCTCGGCCGGGAAGGTGATAACCATCTCGGGGTTGCGCTCGCCGTAGGCATCGACAGCAGGAATGTGCACGGTCTTCTTCTCGCCCACCTGCATGTCGACAACAGCGGCGTCGAAGCCCTTGATCATCTGGCCGGCGCCGCAGGTGAACTCCAGCGGCTCGCCGCGATCGTAGGAGCTATCGAACTGCGTGCCGTCGTCGAGCGTGCCGCGATAATGGGTCTTGACCTTCTTGCCCTGGTTGGACATGGTAACCTCCGTGATAAGGGCGGCGCACAACGCGGGCCGCCGTGAACATATGGCGCTAACTATACCCTAGTCATACAATTCAAAGACAGTTTGCAAAGAAACGCTGCAACCGGAGGAACCATGGCATATCCCGTATTTGACCTACACTGCGACACCGCCGACCGCATCGGCTGGGCCACGCTCGATCTCGACCTGCGCTTTACCGCCGGCACCGACGGCTATTTCCCCGGCGACGAAACGCATCCGCAGGATTTCGACCTCATCGAGGGCAACGCCTGCGCCATCTCGCTCGCAAAGATCGGCAACACGCCGTGGGCACAGTGCTTCGCCACGTTTGTCCCCGACGAGATTCCCACCGCCCACGCCGCACGCTTCCAAGCACAGATCATGGCGCACATGAGCGGCCAGGCAATGCTCAACCACGACCGCATGGTCAACGTACGCAGCGCCGCTGACATTCGCCCTGCACTCAAAGACGGCAAGGTCGCCTGCATCCACACCATCGAAAACGCCACGTTCTTTGCCGAGGACCCCGCGCTGATCGAGGCGCTCAAGAGCCTGGGCGTACTCATGTCATCGCTCAGCTGGAACGCGCAGGGACCGCTCGCGAGCGGCCACGACACCCACGCCGGCCTCACCGCCGCCGGCATCGAGGCGCTTACGCAGATGGAACACGCCGGCATGATACTCGACGTCTCCCACCTCAACGATGAGTGCTTTGACGAGGTTGTCGCCCACGCCACGCGCCCCTTCGTCGCCAGCCACTCCAACTCCCGTGCGGTTTGCGGCGTCAAGCGCAACCTCACCGACGACCAGTTCCGTACCATTCGCGACATGGGCGGCATCGTCGGCCTCAACTACTGCAGCGAGTTCCTCTCCAACGAAGCAACCGACGAGACCGCCGCAGATGTCACCTTCGACCAGCTGGCAGCCCATATCGAACACTGGCTCGACCTGGGCGGCGAAGATGTCATCGCGCTCGGCGGCGACTGGGACGGCGCCAAGGTACCCGACTTCCTCTCCGATGCCAGCAAGATGCCCGAGTTCCAGAACATGCTTTCCAAGCACTTTGGCAAGACCGTGATGCAAAAGCTCTGCAGCGACAACGCCCTTGCCTTCTTCGAGCGTTATTAATTTCACATCCCTTGAGCGGGCCGGTATGCCGAGCGATCGACATGCCGGCCCGTCCCCAATCCAAAGGATAACTTTTGACGCAGCAATTTACGATTTTCCTACCCCGACCGGATGGGACGCCCATCCCCGTCGTCGTTACCAAAAAGCGCGTCAAGAACTTCAACCTGCGCGTCACATCGAGCGGTGAGGTCCACGCCAGCGCACCGCTCGACGCCAGCCGCGAGCGTATCGAAGCGTTTGTAAAGCGCAACAACGGCTGGATTATCAGCCGACTTGCCCAGCGCGAGCAACGTCAGGCGACGGCGCGAGAACCGCTCAGTCCCCTCTCGATCATTGCGCTTTGGGGCAAGCCCATCACGGTACAGGACCCACTCGATCACAACTTTGCATCACCCGCACCGCGACCCAAACAGGTCACCTTCGCAAGTTTTATGGGTACCGACGAATCGAACGAAGGCCCACAGGCCAAGCGGCGCGCAATCCTCGACGGCCTAACGTCCGACGAGCTCCAAGTCCATATCGACCAGCTCTATACGTCCGAGGTCACATCGGCGCTACGCGATATTGTGCACGCATACGAAATCGCAATGGGTGTCTCCGTTTCCCGCGTTTCCGTACGCAGCATGAAAACGCGCTGGGGCTCGTGCACGCCCAAAACCGGCGCCATTCGCATCGCACGAGAACTTGCCGCCTACCCCGTCGAATGCCTCGACATGGTTGTCGCCCACGAGCTCGTCCACTTGCTCGAGCCAAGCCACAATCAGCGGTTCCACGCCCTGCTCGACACGTACTGCCCCAACAATAGAGCTCTGTCGCAGCGACTCAAAAAACCGCCCGCCAACGAGCTTTAGCGTCAGCTAGCGCACGCGCTCGATCTCGACGCCACAGCTTGCCAGGGGAAGACCGACGGGCGCCCAAGGCTTATCGAGCTTAACACGCACGCCAAGCAGCAAGGGATAACGACGTAGCAGCATCTGGGCCACACCCTCGGCTGCAGCCTCGATGAGCTTAAACGTATGCTCGCGCAGATAGCCATCGACATCGTGGCACACCGAGCCGTAATCAATAGAGGCATCCAGGTTATCGTGCTCCCCCGCCGCGCGCAGGTCGGCATAGAGCACCAAGGACACGACAAACTTCTGCCCCAGGGCGTTTTCCTCGGGATACACGCCGTGGTTGGCAAAGACCTCGAGACCATCGATAGTAATGCGGTCGGCATGGCGCAGGTCGTCATAGCTCACATGGGGCACCGCCGTTGCGGCGGAAATCTCGCCCCTGCCACGACGGGCAAGCTCGGCACCCTCGGTCTTGGTTGCATTCTCGGGCAGCTTTTTGTTAGTCATCGCGATCGTCTCCTTCGTTCAGAACCCCGACCGCGCATACCGACTACACGCGAATCGACAGGTTCTTTTTATCATCGCTCCAGTTGCAGGCATTGCGCGCAGGGCATGCAAAGCAGGCGCGCGACGCTTTGTCGGCTGCATAGAGCAGACGCTCAAGCGGCTGGCTGTTCACGCGCAGCTTTCGATGGCCCAGAATGGCCGTCTTAATGGCTGCGGCATCTGCCGGCTCAAACGCCACGTCTTCGGGCATGCCGCCGAGAATCGCATCGGCGACGCGTTCGCTTGCAACATCATGGGATATACCCGATTCATACTGTTCATCTTTGCCGATATCGTGAAGAAGTGCCGTGGCATAGATGACCTCGCGGTCAAATTTGAGCTCTTCCTCGAGATTCTTGATCCACATAATACGGGCGACATCCAGCAGATGGTCGATACCGTGGCGGCAAAAGATGCGCCCCGATTCCAACTGCGCAATGTTTCCCAGATGCCGCCGGAACAGTCCGTTGGCACAGATGTAATCAATGCAAGGCATGGCACCAAAGGGAGTCAGGCCCGAAGCCATAAAGCCGCGACGCGACGTTCCTTCATCGGTCTTCGATGCAAAGTCGTTGACGACTCTCATGGTTAGCGGCCCAGCATCCTAAAGAATCGCTCCTCGAGCGACGGATCGGTCTCAAAGACACCGCGACGAGCAAGCGTTACGGTCTTGGTACCGGGCTTTTGCACGCCGCGCATGGTCATGCACATATGCTCGGCTTCCATCAGCACGATTGCCCCTTGGGGGGCAAGATATTCCATGAGGGCATCGGCAACCTGTGTACACAGCTGCTCCTGCAGCTGCAGACGACGGGCATAGACCTCAACCGTGCGAGCAAGCTTAGACAGACCCGCCACGCGGCCGTTAGGGATATAGCCGATCGCAGCCTTGCCATAAAACGGCAGCAGATGGTGCTCGCACAGCGAGTAAAACGTGATGTCGCGCTCGATAACTAAATCGTTCGAAGCGACGGCAAAAGTTTTGGACAGGTGCTCCTCAGCGCTCTGGTCCATGCCGCCGGCAATCTCGCCATACATGCGGGCGACGCGTGCCGGCGTCTCCAGCAGGCCCTCACGAGTTGGGTCCTCGCCTATGCCCTCAAGCAACAGCTTTATGGCGGTCTCAACTTTTTCCTGATCGACCATCTAGGCCTCACTCTTCCGATTTTGCGTTCGCGCTATGGTACCACGCCCTCCGGCATCGGCCACAAGCTACATAGTATGGGTCGAATAGACCGGATCGTCTCGCCAAAGCTCCACAGCGTCGCAAAGCGAAACGCCCTCGCGCGCGGCACGAGTGCGCGTGGCGTTCATGTCGATCACCCGCTGATTACTCGAACCCCTAAAACGCAAGGAGATATCGTACAGGTCTTGAACGAACGGGCCGTCCACCAACATATCGAGGCAGGCAAGGATACGGTCCGTCACCTCGGTATGATGACGGCCGCCCGGCATAAGTTCCTCGAGCACGTCGCCGGTAAAGCACCAAATGGTCTTCCCCGACTCCACAGGATAGGCCGCACGCACGCGTTCGATAAAGTCAACGAGACCCGCCTGATTCTCGGGTTCCATGGGCTCGCCACCCAGAATCGTCAGGCCATCAATAAAGGGATGGTCAAGACTGTCGATAATCTTGTCCTCGACGGCACGGTCGAACGGTTCACCCGCGGCAAAGTCCCACGCGACGGAGTTAAAGCAATTCTTGCACCCACGACGGCACCCACTCACAAACAGAGAAGTACGAACACCTTCCCCATCAGCAATGTCGAAATACTTAATGTTCGCGTAGTTCATAGGTAACTCTCCCGGGAGGCCGGGACATATCATCCCGTCCTCAAACATTCTCGGCCTGCGGCCTGCGAAACTGCGGGCGGGACGATATGTCCCGGCCTCATGCAAAGGGTAACTCAATGAACGAAGCGAACATCGAGTATAGGGTTCGAGGTCCAATAAAAACTTTGTTGCAGCCCAACCGTCATCGCAAGCAAAACGTTGTTGCAAGTCAACTCATTTCCGCTAAGAACTTCGAGAAGTGAGCAGACCGCATGCTGCATCTCAACTACGTCAACTTGGCTGAACCGAGAGGGCCGCTTGGGCTTTTGCTCGATATGAGTTCCGCACGCAAAGAAGGCCACTTAATGTGGCCTTCGTCTTGCGCAGGACTGTCCGAAATAGCGAGCAAATGCCCAAGCGGCCCTCTCGGTTCAGCCCCGGAGCGGTATTAGAGATGCAGCACGCGGTCGCGGATCTCCTCGGTTCGACCCTGGTTCCAGAATTGAGTACCGATGTAGCCGCACGTACGACGGGCGACATTCATCTTCTCCTGATCGCGGTTGCCGCAGTTGGGGCACTCCCACACCAGCTTGCCGTCATCCTCGACAATCTTGATCTCGCCGTCATAGCCGCACACCTGGCAGTAATCGCTCTTGGTGTTGAGCTCGGCATACATGATGTTGTCGTAGATGTACTGCATCACGCGAATGACAGCCTTAAGGTTGTCCTGCATGTTGGGAACCTCGACGTAGGAGATGGCACCGCCCGGCGAAAGCTGCTGGAACATGCCCTCAAACTTGAGCTTATCGAAAGCATCAATCTCCTCGGACACATGGACGTGGTAGCTGTTGGTAATGTAGCCCTTGTCCGTCACACCCGGAATAATGCCAAAACGGCGCTGCAGGCACTTGGCGAACTTGTAGGTCGTCGACTCAAGCGGGGTGCCGTACAGTGAGAAGTCGATATCGCTTTCGGCCTTCCACTCGGCGCATTTGTCGTTCATGTGCTGCATGACGGCCATGGCAAACGGCGTGCCTTCCTTCTCGGTGTGGCTGTGGCCCGTCATATACTTGACGCACTCATACAGACCGGCATACCCCAGGCTGATGGTGGAATAGCCGCCCACGAGCAGTTTGTCGATCGTCTCGCCCTTCTTAAGGCGCGCCAGGGCGCCGTACTGCCACAGAATCGGTGCGGCATCCGAAAGCGTGCCTATCAGGCGCTCATGACGGCACAGCAGGGCACGATGGCACAGCTCAAGGCGCTCGTCGAAGATCTTCCAGAACTTGTCCATGTCCTGATGCGAGCTCAGTGCGACATCGGGCAGGTTGATGGTCACAACACCCTGGTTAAAGCGGCCATAGTACTTAGGTTTGGTCGGGTCATAGTTCAGCGCGTTGGCAACATTGTTAAAGCCGTTGCCCGAACGGTCGGGCGTCAGGAAGCTGCGGCAACCCATGCAGGTGTAGCAATCGCCATTGCCGGCGGTCTCACCCTTAGACAGCTTGAGCTCACGCATCTTCTTCTCAGAGATGTAGTCGGGCACCATGCGCTTGGCGGTGCACTTGGCAGCCAGCTGGGTCAGGTAGAAGTACGGGGAATTCTCGTGAACGTTATCGTCCTCGAGCACGTAGATAAGCTTGGGGAATGCCGGGGTAATCCACACGCCAGCCTCGTTCTTAACGCCCTCGTAGCGCTGGCGAAGCGTCTCCTCCACGATCATGGCAAGGTCGTGCTTCTCCTGAGGCGTACGGGCCTCGTTGAGATACATAAAGACCGTCACGAACGGCGCCTGGCCATTCGTGGTCATAAGGGTCACGACCTGATACTGAATCGTCTGGACGCCGCGACGGATCTCGTCACGCAGACGGTCCTCAACGACCTCACGGACCTTCTCGGCAGACGCAGAGACGCCAAGCTCCTCGAGCTCGCGGGCAACCTCGCCGCGAATCTTCTGACGGCTCACCTCGACAAACGGAGCCAGGTGGGTCAGCGAAATCGACTGGCCGCCATACTGGGAAGAGGCGACCTGGGCGATAATCTGCGTCGCGATATTGCAAGCAGTCGAGAAGCTGTGCGGCTTCTCGATCAGCGTGCCCGAGATAACGGTGCCGTTCTGGAGCATATCCTCCAGGTTCACCAGGTCACAGTTATGCATGTGCTGGGCAAAGTAGTCCGAATCGTGGAAGTGAATCAGGCCCTCGTTGTGGGCATCCACGATCTCCTGGGGCAGCAGCACGCGCTGCGTCAGGTCCTTGGAAATCTCGCCGGCCATGTAGTCGCGCTGGACGGAGTTGACGGTCGGGTTCTTGTTGGAGTTCTCCTGCTTGACCTCTTCGTTATTGCACTCAATCAGCGACAGGATCTTGTCATCGGTCGTGTTCTTTTGGCGCTTCAGGCTCTGAACATAGCGGTAGATGATGTAGTGGCGAGCGACCTCGTAGCAGTCGAGACGCATAATCTCGTCCTCGACCAGATCCTGGATCTCCTCGACCGATACGGTGTGGCCGGCCTTCTCACATGCCTCGGCGACGTTTTGTGCCGCATAGATCACCTGGCGGTCGGTAAGGCGAGAGCCTTCCTCGACCTCCAAGTTTGCGGCGCGGATCGCATTGACGATCTTATCGATGTCAAAGGTAACCTCGGTGCCGCTGCGCTTGATGATCTTCATCCTCTTGCCTCTTTCGCATCGTAGCCTCATTGCGCTTCAGGGCCAAACGATGCCCGGCAGGGCTTGCCCCTGTCTTGCGGCGCCGTCGCGCAATCTGTGTTCTCGATAACCATAGGCCCTCATGCGGACAATCCTCGCAGCCATTCAAGGGGCCCAAAGATCTATCCAAATGGGGCGAATAAGGTTCTCGTTCTCTGTCCGCCATCTATCATACGACAAAGAGGCATCTATATCCTGTATTCTTTTTTTAGGTCAAACACAACATATAGTGTTTCAGCAGGTCAAAGCAATTGGTCAATTTGCAGACGCATTATAAATGAAAGCCTCTTGGCAGACTGCTAAAACGTTATCAACCCAACTACCTGCACAGCAGTTTTGAAACCCCCTCAACCGTGCCGCCGCCAAATAGCACCAAAACCAAGCCGCTCACGCCAAAAGAATCCAAAAGATTATGCTTGACCAACATGTTGCGGTCATGATGGGCCAGGACACATGCAATCTGCCGGCACCCCTACGGGATGCGAAGACCATCGCGTAGGGACCTTGGATCAATATTTGATGACTTATTTGGCGGCGCGCTTGGTGGCAAAAAACAAAACAGCCCAGAGGACATAGCCTCTGAGCTGCGAACATTTGGTGGGCGTTAGAAGATTTGAACTTCTGACCTCTTCCGTGTCAGGGAAGCGCTCTCCCCCTGAGCTAAACGCCCAAATGGAGCGGACAACGGGGCTCGAACCCGCGACCCCAACCTTGGCAAGGTTGTGCTCTACCAACTGAGCCATGTCCGCTTACGAGGATTAATCTTACGTGATGCCCGCATCCTATGCAAGAACTTTTTTTGAAAAGTTTTGCGACGCCCTCGCGAACCTCGCGAAGACATCAGCCACCACGGAAGGCGCAGGCAAACGCAAACTCGCCGCAAGAGGCCCTTACATCTCACCGAGCATGATCCAGGCAGAGCTGTCCTGCGCGAGTCTGCCGTCTGCAAGCGCTGATGAGGTGAGCAGGACCCTGCCCGCCGGCAGCTCCACGGGTGCTGCACCGAAGTTCGTCACGCACGCCCAGCCGTTATCGCGGCGATAGGCGATGACGCCGCCCTCAGCGCCCTCGGCACCATCCGCAAGACCGGTGCGCCCGTCAAGATCGAGCCACGCAAGATCGTTGGCGCACCCGCGCAGCTTGCGCCGCAGCCAGAGGGCGTCACGATAGAGCGCAAGCATCGATGTCGGGTCCGTTTCTTCCCTATCGGCAGCATAATCGGAAAACCATGCAGGCTGCGGCAGATGGGGCGCCGCATCAGCGTCCGCCGGCGAAAACCCAAACGATCCGCCCTGCGCGGGATCGTCCGCCGCTACCCACGGCAGGGGCACACGACAGCCGTCGCGCCCCTTCTCGCGCTTCGGTCCGCGCGTATTGGTTGCACTGGGATCTTCGAGTGCAGTCCACGGGATATCAGCCACCTCAAAAAGACCGAGCTCCTCACCCTGATACACGTATGCCGAGCCCGGAAGCGCCAGTTCAAGCAAAAGGGCCGCCCGCGCGCGGCGCTCGCCGAGTTCACGGTCCTCGTCATAAGACGACCCGTCGCGTAAGAGCCAGTCGAGCGCAATCTGGTGGTAGCGCGTCGCCTTGATTTGCGGCAGGGCATAGCGCGTCGCCACGCGCGGCACGTCGTGGTTGGAGAGTACCCAGGTCGAGGCGGAATCGGATTCGATAGCTGCCTTCAAGCCCTCCTCGATTGCAGCGTGCATGTCATCATAGGTCCAAGTGGCCTTGGCAAACTCAAAGTTGAATGTCTGGCCAAGCTCGCTGGGACGCGCATAGAGATACTGGCGCTCAGGCAGCACCCACGCCTCGGCAACGGCGCTGCGCGGCGGATTATAGCGGTCGAACACGCGGCGCCACTCGCGATAGATCTCGTGGACCTCGTTGCGGTCCCACAGCGGATGGGTGCCGTCGTCAACCATGTCATCGCCCTCGGCGAGATGCCACCGGTCGAGGTCATCGCGGTCAAGATCCTTGGCGAGACCGTGCGCCACATCGATGCGAAAGCCATCGACGCCTCGATCGCTCCAAAACGCCAGGACGTCGCAAAAGAACGCGTGAACCTCGGGGCATGACCAGTCAAAGTCCGGCTGCTCGGGCGTAAACATGTGCAGATACCATTGACCGTCCGCAACACGCGTCCAGGCGGGGCCGCCAAAGTTGGCATTCCAATTGGTGGGAGGCAGCTCGCCATGCTCGCCGCGACCATCGCGGAAGATATAACGGGCGCGCTCGGGCGATCCGGGGCCGGCGGCAAGAGCGGCTTTGAACCAGGGGTGCTGGTTGGATGAATGGCTGGGCACGATATCGACGATGACCTTGATGCCGCGCGCGTGAGCCGCAGCGATCATGTCATCGAAGTCGTCAAGCGAGCCGAGACGTGGGTCGACATCGCAGTAGTCCGCCACATCATAGCCGCCATCGACAAGAGGCGAAGGGTAAAACGGGCTCAGCCAGATGGCCTCGATGCCCAGCCGCTCAAGATAGTCCATCTGCTGGGTAATGCCCGCGATATCGCCCAGACCCGAACCGGTCGAATCCTTAAACGAACGCGGGTAGATCTGATAGATCGCGGCATCGGACATCCATGAGCGCGAAGAGGACTTTTCTGCAGCCATGGGGTGAGCCTCCCTTGCAACGAGGTTTTGCGAGATGCCCACGATGATACGCCCAAAGCTGTCATTCGAGGCAAACAACGCCACAGCCACACCCCAAAACGCTCGCTCCCTCTCGGGCTCGAGCCTCCTGGGACGAATCGATCGATTAGTGAAAAGAACGGAAGACTCACTCCCCCGGCCACAACAGCGAGCGGGCTCCGGGTGCCCCAGGTTGCCGCGAAAGAGGAGGGAAGCGTACTTTATGTACGCGACCGACGATTGAGGGGGCAAGATGGGGTGCCCGGGGCTCGCGCAGCGTCAACAAAAAACGCGGTTCGTTAGAACCGCGTAAGATAGTTGGAGCGGACAACGGGGCTCGAACCCGCGACCCCAACCTTGGCAAGGTTGTGCTCTACCAACTGAGCCATGTCCGCATATGTAAAACAAAACGGGCGCCGGAGCGCCCGGATGTTGCCTGGAGGCGAAGCCCGGATTCGAACCGGGGGTAAAGGCTTTGCAGGCCTCTGCCTTACCACTTGGCCACTTCGCCGAAAAAGGACCGCCTAAACGGTCCGGAAATGCAATGGAGCGGACAACGGGGCTCGAACCCGCGACCCCAACCTTGGCAAGGTTGTGCTCTACCAACTGAGCCATGTCCGCTTGCGGGTTATTAATTTACGCGAGTTATCCAAAAGACGCAAGTACTTTTTTCAAAAAAGTTGCCGGCCGCGTGTTCTTGGTGGCTAAACGCGCTAAAGCGATTGGCTAGGCACGCGATTCCAGTGCTCCGCTAAATAGCTTCACCATCTGCACGCGCGTGCCGGTGCCGTCTGTGCGACGAGCAACCTCCACGTTATCGACAAGCATACGCATAAGCTTGATACCACGGCCGCGTTCCTCAGATGCGACCGGTTCGCTCGCTCCATCGATAGAATAGCCGGCACCCCGATCAAG
The DNA here is from genome assembly GCF_040092295.1 of Collinsella sp. CLA-ER-H9. Classification (NCBI taxonomy): domain Bacteria; kingdom Bacillati; phylum Actinomycetota; class Coriobacteriia; order Coriobacteriales; family Coriobacteriaceae; genus Collinsella; species Collinsella sp. CLA-ER-H9. The sequence continues at coordinate 3,742 of NZ_JBBNLV010000014.1, read as the reverse complement.
CACCTCAACCACGACGCGATCGCCATAGGCCTGAACCGTCAGGACGCACCCGATACCGCCCGCATGGTCATAGGCATTACCCAGCGCCTCCCCCGACGCCAACGCGACATCGTAGCGCTCGTCGCGGCGCAACGGAAGCGATTCAAGGAGTTCGGCGATGCGATGTCGATAGTATGGAAGATTCTCGATACCCTGTCGGACCTCGACGCTCTTGCTCCATCGTGGCAACTCTCCCACCGGAATAGCGGGAATCGACTCACGCGCCGGACCCGCAACATGAAGGATGTCGACAAGTCGGGCAATCTCCAAAAAGCGAATGACCTCATCGGAGGCGTTAACGAGCGAAAGCAGGCCCTCTCGCCTCATGAGCTCTCTGGCACGTGTAAGCAAAAACGCCAAACCCGTCGAGTCGATAAAGCCCACGGCCTGGCAATTGATGACAACGCGACGCACGCCCCGGTCGATCAGATTATCCAACCGTCGGCGCAGCACGGACACCGAGGCGATGTCGACATCACCCGGTGGCGTCAAAACCGCTATGTCATTCCACTCATTCATACGACCATGGTTCCCCAAAAGAGCTCGCTCGATGCATACATATCTGCAGCTGCGCAGATTTTGCCCGTCAAGTATCGCGGTCTACGATCGACCCCGTAAAAACTCAAGGGAAACCAGCGCAATGTCATCGTCCAGCGCCGACTCGGTAAAGCGGTCAAGCTCTCCCAAGACCTTACCGCAGATTCCCGATACACCCTCACCCGAGACAGAGAGCAAAAGGTCACGAAGGCGCTGCTCGCCAAAGAAAGCACCCGAGCGATCACGTGCTTCGATTGCTCCGTCGGTATACATGAATAGCATGTCACCAGGAGCGAACGTAAACACGCCTGTCTCGTACACCATGCTCTCAAAGGCACCGATCACGCCCGATTGGCACCCAAGGAGCTCCACTTCTCCCCCTCGGGTTTCTCCGCCGCCAAGCGGCGTCGACGACGGTCTAATGACCATAGTGGGAGGATGTCCCGCAGAGCAGTAGGTAGCGCGACCCGCTTTAAGATCAATCTTGGCGATAAACGCCGTCACGAACGTCTCGACCCTCGAAAAGCCCATGAGCATGCTATTGAGCGAGCGGGCCATACGGGCGGGCCCAGCACCCTCCCAGGCATAGGCCGTCAGCGCCGTCTTGACGAGCGCTGACATCGACGCCGCCTCGATTCCTTTGCCGGATACATCGCCCAAAATCATAACGGCGCAATCGTCGGGAAGACGGACAAGAGTATAGAAGTCGCCGCCAACCAACGCCGAATTCGTTGCCGAAAGGTATACCGAATCGGTCGCGATACCCGGAACGTCACCAAGCGAATTTCTCATGCCAATCTGGAGGGTCTGAGCGATATGGCGCTCCTCGCGCTTTTGAGATTCGCCCTCGTAGATCAGTTCAAAGTCATGCGCCAAGTGCACCAAGTAGTCATATTCAAGGTCATCAATCGGCTCTTGACTACCGTCACGAAGCAGAAGCGCGCGCGTCGTCGGGCCTTTCGCAACAGAAGCAGGAACGATCGCGTCGTTGCTGTGTTTGCCATCACCCTCAGAGCGCGGGCGCCCCGCCTCGATGCCGGTGTCGACGTAGAGACCCTGGCAAGGCAGACCATGCGCCCTAAGCCAGCCTCCCATAGGCATCGATTCGTCAACGCGAGTTATACGGACGTGTTTAAGATCCTCGGCACTCGTGCCGCCCAAAACAGACGCCTCAAAGCCATCAGAGCCAACCCCCAAACGTGCCGCTGGCGCCGTCGTGGAAAAGAAAAGTTTCTCGGGATCGTCCGGCAAAGCAACGCGACTGCCGCCTTCAAAATCTATGACATAGGAGCCCAGACTGGCGTCATACTCAACAGGGCAAAAATGACAGTTGAGCATATTGCAAATCTCGGACGATATAGCCTGGGTAGCCGCGGCGGAATCGTCTAGAAAGGTAAACAACTCATCACGTAAGACATTGAGCGAGCGGCCAAGCTCGGCCGTGCGACGAGAGCGAAGGCTCGATGCCATGCCGACCAGCTGGATAGACAGGTAATCGCAAATGACCTCGAGTACATTAACGTCATAGGCGAGCGGTGCCTGAGGGCGCTTCCAACCAACTTCCAGCACGCCAAGGATCTGCGTACCGTAAAAAACGGGAAGACAGATCTCGCTGCGGTACGGAGGCATATCCTGCACGCGCAACAGGTGCTTAGAACGATTGTCCAGGTCCATGAACATACCGGAGGCAGCCCTATCACCCTCAAGGTCCTGTTGAATCGACAAGCGACAGGCACGCGACTCGCGAAGAACATACGTCGGAATGCCAGCGCCATACGGCAAAAACTCGGGCAGGTAGCTGTCGTGCAGCTCCTTGGAGACACCGCGAAGCTTAAAACCGCCGCTCTCAGAAAAATAGATAGCGGCACCCGAAGCATCGAGCGTTCCTACAAGCTGGTTCAAAACGATATCTAACAAACTAGGCAGCTCATCGGAGCCCACCGTGCTCATAATGACCGACAATGTACCCGAGAGACGCTTATTCGCCACTCTAAGCTCCGAAAGCGCACGCTTGAGCTGACGGTCGTGCGAATACTGTTCTTCGGTGCTATGGAGTGCCACCAGAACGCGCGGCGCACGGCGGCCAAAGATTCGAGGCGGCGTAACCGAGCCGGCACAAACCAGGACGGGAATAAACGATCCGTCACTTAACTTGAGCATCAACTCGCTCTTTGTTCCATTGGTCTCAAAAGGAAGCCGATGCTCTGTCGCGCGTTCAAAAGCCGACGAGTACAAGAGGTCTTTAACGTCCCCGTTGATCACATCGGAACGCTCCTCGCACATCAAGTCGAGCAAGCGATTATTTACATGCAAAATGGTTCCGTCGAGCTCGCAGATAATGACAGCATCGCTCGTGATCTCGACCAATTGGGCAACGTCCGCCCACTCATTGCGCTCAAGCGTTTCCATCGTGAACCTCACCGTCTATCGGTAACAAAAAAGCCTCCGAAGAGGCTTCTCAAATGCGATGGTGTCGGAGGCGGGACTTGAACCCGCATGACCAAAAAGCGGTCACTAGCACCTCAAGCTAGCGCGTCTGCCAATTCCGCCACTCCGACATGCTATGTTGTTGATTCGCGGTTCGCTTTGTTGAACCCGCGCGTTCAACGAGGAAGATAATAACCTATGTTTCGAGAACTGCGCAAGCACTTTTTTGAAAAAAGTTTACGAATTTGTAAATGCACTGGTAGACGCTTATGTTCGGACCGGAACGGGGTCGGCTTCCCAACGCGTCCTCGGGCATGCGGTACATTTTGATTCGCGCTTCGCGCTACAAAATGTACCGCCCCCTGCGGAATGCGTTGGGAAGCCGACCCCGTTCCGGCCCTACGTCCACGTACTCCAGGCACCGTTCTCAAACATGTTCTGAGAGCTGATATAAATTTGGTGGCTCGGCTTTGCCGAGCCCTTATATGGTGAGGCCGGAGCCAAGGCTCCGGCCTCACACAATTCCCTATCAGATTAAGCGAGCGATCAGGGAATCGCACTCCCCCTGCCGAGTTAACGTAGGGCCCGCCCTGGTGTTACTTTTCAGAACACTCCGCACTGATATTTTCTGTATTGAAGACGTCGATGATGCGCCCGTATACCATTGACGTCGACACCATCAGACGCGGTCCGCGCGGTGACCCCACATTCCGCTGGCGCCCACAGGGCTGCCCTCGTT
>NZ_JBBNLV010000013.1:0-51463 GCF_040092295.1 Collinsella sp. CLA-ER-H9 | reverse complement strand
CATCTCCACCGTTCCTTCAACTGGGAAAATGCCGCCCCCGGACCCCGGGAGGGGCCGCGGGGGCGTTCGGCTAACTGCGGGAATGGGCTATTTGCTCAATGTGTTCGGCTGAGATTGGAAATCAACCGCAAATACGCTGGTTGACCACAACATCTAGGCCTGATCGGCACCCGTTGTCTCCAAACCGATCAAACGGAACGGGTCTGCCACGCCGCCGATCGACTTTTGGAGCTCGCGCTGGCGCTGAGAATCTTGCATCGCCTGCATCGTCAGCACACGGCGTGCCTCATCGTCGAGCGACCGGTCCTGGCGAAGCTTGGCCTGTGCGGCGCGCATGCGGCGCTTGATGGTGTAGAGCTCAAGGGTATCAAGCATAAACACGATGTTCGTCTCGGTGGGGTGCTTGCTCGTCGACGAAATGCGCCCGGCGCTGACAAGCGACGCTGCCTCGGGACACACCGCGCGCGCCGCATCCATGCACGCCGTGGGGTCGGTGCCCGGCGGCGTCGCGAGCACGGCCCACGCGATGGACTCGTGGCGCGGATCCACCCACTCGATCGAGCAGATGCGGTCGGCATACGTGCGGAACAGGTCGGGGTAGCTCGTGAGCATCGTCAGCAGCTCGCGCTCCCCCGCCAAAGACTTTCGCTCCAGGTCGGTCAGCACGATCGGCATCGTCGGAGCCGCAGACGCGCCCGTTGCATCGGCAACCGGCGCCGCGCCATCCATGCCAACCGGCACATCGATCGGCGGCACATCGTCGACGACCTCGACCGGCGCGGCCCCATAGGCCTCGAGCGGCACATAGTCGTACGGTTCTTCCTCGACCGGTGTGGACACCGGAGGCGTCACCCCCGACGCCCAAGCACCGCGAGACGTCCCTTGCGAACCAGACGCCCGACCGCCCGCGCTGCCTGCACGCTCGGCCTGCGCCCGCTGGCGCTCGTAGTTCTGCTCGCGACGACGCTCGGCGTCCTCGCGCTTGGCAACATCGCGAAACACACGGCCCGAGCTCGAACGCACCGTCTCCAAGTCCAGCCCCAGCAGGTCGGCAATCTGGATAAAGTACGTATCGATCATGTAGCTATCGCGCAGCGGATAGATGAGCGTCAGCGCATCCTCGAGCGCCTTGGCACGGCCGCCCGGCGTGGTAATGTCGCTCGACTCCTGCAGCGAGCGATACACAAAGTCCATGAGGGGCTCGGCGGCATCGATGCGCGCTTGCAGAGCCTCGCCACCATGCGCGGTGATGAACTCCATGGGGTCGTTGCCGTCGGGAAGCACCACGCAGCGCAGGTCCATCAAATCCTGCTCGATAAACTGAATCGCACGGCGCGCGGCCTTTTGACCGGCGGCGTCGCCATCGAACATATATACAATGCGCTTGGCAAAACGGGTGAGCGTCTTTACATGATGTTCCGTCAGCGCCGTACCCAGCGTGGCGACGACGTTTTTGATCCCCGCCTCCCAGCAGGCGATACAGTCGGTATATCCCTCCACCACGATGGCGGTATCCTGCGCGACGATAAACTCCTTGGCCCAGTTAAAGCCATAGAGGTTTCGCTTTTTATGGAACACGCTCGTCTCGGCGGTGTTGAGGTACTTAGGCTGTCCGTCGCCCATAATGCGCCCGCCAAAGGCGATGTTATGACCCTGTTCGTCAAAAATGGGAAACATCACGCGGTCGTAAAAACGGTCGGCAAGCTGCCCGCGCCCACGGCTCACGGCCACGTTGGCATCGATCATTTCCTGCGGGGTAAAGCCTGCCTGCGACAGATGCGACACCAGCGCGTTGCGACCCGGCGCAAAACCCAGGCAGTAGCGGCGGCAGACGTCGCCGCCCATACCGCGGCTGGCGAAATACTCGCGCGGACGGCTGTCCTTACCGCGCATGAGCATGGTGTGGTAGAACTGGGCGGTCTCGGCGCACAGGTCGTAGATGCGGGCACGCTTGGTGCCGCGCTCGCGATAGGCGCCGGTATCGTGCAGCTCAATGCCGGCACGGTCGGCCAGGTAGCGAATCGACTCGGGGAAGCTCAGGTTCTCGCGCTTCATGATGTAGGTGAAGACGTCGCCGCCTTCGCCACAGCCAAAGCAGTGCCACACCTGCGTGGCGGGAATAATGTGAAACGACGGGGTCTTTTCGCCATGGAAGGGGCAGCAGCCCCAAAACTCATGGCCGCGGGGCTTGAGCTCAACCGTTTCCTGCACGATGGCAACCAGATCGGACGCAGCGCGTACCTGGTCTTTTTCCTCATCGCTAATCACGTATGCTCACCCCCTGCTCACCCAAGTTGTGGCGAATATCGTCAATGTTACCCTCGACGGTCGCGATAAGCTCGTCCAGCGAATCGAACACGCGCGACGGGCGCAGCCAACGCGTAAACGCCAGCGACACCGAGGCGCCGTACAGGTCGCCCGCATACCCGATCAAGTTGGCCTCGAGATGCGCCGAGGCGGAATCGTCGGCATACGTCGGCGGCAGGCCCACGTTGACGGCGGCAGGCCACACGGTATCGTCAACCAGAACAAGACCCTCGTAGACACCATCGGCAGGTACCTGAATGCCCTCGGGCACCTGGATGTTTGCCGTGGGAAAACCCATGTCGGAGCCCTGGTGACGACCGCCGGCAACAATACCGCGCAGCATGTACGGGCGGCCGAGCAGCTCGGCGGCAAGCTCAACATGACCCTGGCACAGCTCCTGGCGAATCCGGGTGGCGCAGATTGTCTGTCCATCGACGCACAGTAGCTCGTGGCCATAGACGTCAACGCCGCGCTCGGCACCCCATGCCTGCATCTCGGCAACGCCCGATGCGCCGCCGCGACCCAGCCTAAAGTCGCTACCCACACGAATCGAGCGGATATCGACGACGCGCGAAAGCAACTTAAGAAAGCCTACGTGGTCAAGTGCCGCCACCGCGGGCGTAAAGGGAACGGCCACGACCGCATCGACCCCGGTGAGAGCCAGGGCATGCAGACGGTCGGCCGTCGTCATCAGTTTTTGAGCGGGTGAAGAGCTCACCACCACGTCCGGGTCGGGATCGAAGGTGACCACGAGCGCCTTGCAGCCGTGAGCATGCGCATCGCGAACGACCTCGTCTATCAGTTCGTGATGCCCCCGATGCACGCCATCGAATACGCCGATGGCAATCGACGCGGCGCCCAGGCAAGCGCAATCATCAAATGCATCGGCGGCAACGATGCGAGCCTCATCCGACTCGCCCGCGAAAAAAATACGCGCAAGCTCGTGGGAGGCCAGCATCATCGAACACCGCCGATCGCCTGCGGAAAGACGTGCTCCATAACAAAGCGACCGCCCTCGATACGGGCGAGCGCCTTGAGCCCGCCATCGAGCACCAGCGCAAACGGCGCCTTCGACGCATCGAAGCCCACAAGCGCGCGCTCAATAGAAATACGACGTCCGCACAGCAGATCGTCGGCAAGATCACCCGGCAAGTCGACGCGCGTGGCGCCTAGTGCCGCAATGGGATCCAGGGCAAAGCCGGCAGCGGACTCGGCAGAAAGCTCCTCGACCGCATGGCAAGCACCGATGGAGACAATGCCGGAAGCCGTTCGGCGCAGCGCGGAAATATGTGCCGCGTTGTCGCAGGCACGACCCAAGTCGCGGGCGAGCGCACGGATATAGGTGCCCTTGCTCACCGAAAACGCCACAGTCCAAACGCAAGCGTCGCCCTCGCCGCTCACGGCAATCAGATCGGCGGAGTACACCTCGACCGGACGCGGGGGCAACTCAACGGCATTGCCCTCGCGCGCAGACTTATAGGCGCGCACGCCGTTGACCGAAATGGCCGAAAACGCCGGCGGCACCTGCATCTGCGGGCCCAACATGGCGCACAGGCGCTCGCGGGCATAGGCCGGATCGCGCAGATCGGCGGCAATGGGCACCGTGCGGACGGCCTCGCCTTCCGCATCATCGGTATTGGTCTCGACGCCAAACGAAATGTCGGCGACGTAGCTTTTGGTATCAAGCGTAAGCATGCCCAGCAGACGTGTGGCCTGACCCACGCCCACCACCATGACGCCCGATGCCATGGGGTCGAGCGTTCCGGCATGACCGACGCGCCGCTCATGGAGGGCGCGTCGGCATTGCGAAACCACGTCGTGGGACGTGCAGCCCACCGGCTTATCGACGGCGAGCAGCATATTCAATTGAGAAGGCGTACGACGAGCCATGTACCATCCAAAATGTTAGAGCTCGACGGTCACCGAAGCGGGATCCTCCCCCACCAGCTCGGCCAGCATGGGAAGTGCCACGGCGAGCGTCTCGCGAATCGTTCCGTTGTTGGAAAAGCCGGCGGCGGCATGATGCCCGCCACCGCCAAAGTTGGCAGCGATCTCGGACACATCAAGGTCACCCTTGGAGCGCAGGTTGCCGCGTACCTTGGTATCGCCCTCAATGCCCTTCAGAAACAGGCAGACCTCGACGCCCATAACCGAACGCACCACATCGACCAGGCCGTCGCACTCATCCGAAGTGACGCCGCAGGCCTCGAGGTCGCTCTGGTACGCATAACTATATGCCACGCGACCGTGCGCCACTGTTTTGATGCGGCCCATAACGATGGACTTAAGATGCAAGAACTCTACACGCATGCTCTGGTAGACCTCGAGCGCAACACGCGCGGGATCGGCACCGTGCGCGACCAGGCGCGAGGCGGCATGGAACGCAGCTGCATCGGCGTTTTGGTACTGAAAACGACCGGTATCGGTCACCAGGCCGCACAGCAGGCAGGTGGCGATGCTGTCGCTTGCGGTAATACCGCAATCGGCCAAAAAGCGGTCGATGATCATGGCGCAAGCAGCGGCATTGACACACCTAAGGCTGACCTCGGCAAACTCCTCGCGTGCCGGGTGATGGTCAAAGCACGCCACGTGAGCCGAACGACGCAACACCTCGGCGGAATTATTGAGGCGCTCGACGACCGGCACGTCTACCGAAATGAACAGGTCCGGGTTGCCGGTGTAGGCAGATGCCGGCACCAGCAGATCGGCGCCCTCCATAAAACGGTAGATGCGCGGAACGGGATCGTCGTCTGCCAGCAGCAGGGCGATGTCCTTGTCGGGGAACACCTTCATAAGCGAAAGGCCCAGGCCCAACACGGAGCCCAGGGCATCGCCGTCGGGAGAGGTGTGACCCGAGATCGCAATGGAGGACGCACCCTCGATGAGCTCGAGGATGCGTCGTTTAATATCTGCAGACTCGCACGAGGCGAGATCGGCGGAATTAGTCATCTAAAGCTGCCTCCTGGGCGGCATCCGCTATGGGGTAGCCGTCCTCGTCCTTTTCGATCGCAAGCGTGGCCGGAACGTTTTCCAGCGCACGCGTGATGCGCTCGGCCTCATCGGTCGAGCGATCGATGCGAAAATCGAGCTCGGGCGTGACGCGCCAATCGAGCGAGCGAGCCAACAGGCTGCGAATACGGCCCTTGGCGCTGGCAAGCGCCTCCATGACCTCATCGTAGCGGCTCGCATCGCACGACACGTACACGCGTGCGAACGAACGGTCCACCGCGACCTCGACCGCAGTCAGGGTGACCAGGTCGAGACGCGGATCGGAAACCTCAAAGAGCAGGATATAACCAAGCTTCTCGCGAAGCTGCTCGCCCAAACGGCGGGTTGCCTGCGTTTGCTTCATAGCGCTACCCCCTACTCGGTACGGGCAACCTGGTCGATGCGGTAACCCTCGATCTGATCGCCGGGCTTGATGTCCTGGAAGTTCTCCAGGCCAATGCCGCCCTCGGAACCGCTCTTGAGGCTCTTGGCCTCGTCCTTGTAGTGGCGCATCGAGGCAATCTTGCCGTTGAAGACCACAATGCCGTCACGCACCAGGCGCACGGAATCGGTCGCGGCGATCTCGCCCTCCTCGACGCGGACACCGGCGGCGATGCCGACTTTGGGCACCTTGAAGGTGTCCAGGACGGTCGCAGTACCCGTGGAGACCTCGACCTCGGTGGGCTTGAGCATGCCGATGCGGGCAGCGTCGAGCTCCTCGAGGCACTTATAGATAACGTCGTAGCAACGAATCTCGACGCCCTCGCGCTCGGCTGCGGAGCGGGCCTTGCCGTCGGGACGCACGCCAAAGCCGATGATGATGGCGTTGGAGGCGTCGGCCAGGACGACGTCGGTCTCGTTGATGGCACCGACGGCGGAGTGGATCGTGTTGATGCGGACCTCGGACTGATCCATCTTGTCGAGCGAGTCCTGAAGGGCCTCGATGGAACCCTGGACGTCGGCCTTGATGATCAGGTTGAGCTCCTTGACCTCGGCATCGGCGATGGTCTCGAAGAGGTTCTCGAGCGTGACGTGCTTCACGCGGCTCTGCTCCTCGATACGGGCCTTGAGCGAACGCTCATCCGCCAGGGCGCGAGCCTCGCGCTCATCCTCGAACACGCGGAACTCGTCACCGGCGTTGGGCACGGACTGCAGGCCCAGGATCTCGACGGCGTCGGAGGGGCCGGCCTCGGTGACGGCATTGCCCTTAGGATCGAGCATGGCGCGGACGCGGCCGTAGGTAAGGCCGGCGACCAGCGTATCGCCCACGTGCAGGGTACCGCGTGTCACGAGAACCGTGGCAACCGAACCGCGGCCCTTGTCGAGCTTAGCCTCGAGGACGTTACCGGAGGCAAAGGTGTCGGGGTTGGCCTTGAGCTCGAGCACGTCGGCCTGGAGCAGCACGGTCTCGAGCAGGTCGTCGATACCGATCTTCTGCTTGGCCGAGATGTTGACGAACATGTTCTGTCCGCCCCACTCCTCGGGGATGATGCCGTACTCGGTGAGCTCCTGGCGCACGCGGTCGGGGTTGGCGCCCGGCTTATCGATCTTGTTGACGGCGACGACGATGGGTACGCCGGCGGCCTTGGCGTGATTGATCGACTCGATGGTCTGAGGCATGACGCCGTCGTCGGCAGCCACGATTAGGATGACGATGTCGGTCACCTTGGCGCCGCGGGCACGCATAGCCGTAAAGGTGGCGTGGCCCGGGGTATCGATGAAGGTGATCTTGCGGTCGTTGATCATGACCTGCGAAGCGCCGATGGCCTGAGTGATGCCGCCCGCCTCGCCGGCAGCGACACCGGTGTGGCGGATGGCGTCGAGCAGGCTCGTCTTGCCGTGGTCGACGTGACCCATGACGGTGACGACCGGGGCGCGGGGCTTAAGGTCGGCGGGATCGTCGTAGAACGAGAAGGTGTTCTCCTCCTCGGGGGTGATGATCTTGATCTGACGGCCCAGGTCGTCGGCAACGAGCTCGACGAGGTCGTCGGACATGGACTGCGTCATCGTAAGCGGCGTGCCCAGCAGGAACAGGCGCTTGATGATGTCGTTGGCCGGAACGTCGAGCGCCTCGGCGAGCTCCTGGACGGTAACGCCCTGGGAGACCTTGATGGCGTCGAGCTCCTCGGGGTTCACGCCCTGGGCCAGCGCCTCCTCAATCTTGCGCTCCTCCTGAGCCTTAGCAGCCTCGCGCTCGCGCTTCTCCTTGCGCTTCTTGCGGCGACCGGTGGACTCGCGAGAGGCCTCCTCGACGGCGGCGCGGGCCTCCTCGAGCACCTTCTCGCGGCTGTACTCTTCGGCCTCGCGAGCCATGCGGCTGTAATGGTCCTCATCGTTGCCGTGACCGCCCTTGCGCTTCTTGCCCTTGCCCTGCTTATCGGGGTTGGGGAAGTCCATGCCGGCAGCGACGTTGTTGCTAGCGTTGGTGCGATGGCTGTGCGGACGGCTCTCGGAGGCGTTGCGCTCGGAGTTGCTGTCGGAGGCGTTGCGATCGTTACGACGACCACCGCGACGGTCGTTGTTGCCGCCACGACGGTTGCCGCGCTCGGAGGCGCGCTCGGCCTTGGCCTTCGCCTCGGCGTCCTTCTTCTCCTTGAGCACGGTCTCCTGTGCGGCAATCTGGTCGAGCAGCGAACGGAAGCGCGAACCGGAGTCGGAAGCGGGGACGGCGCGGCGCTGGGCCTCGCGGGCAGCCTCCTCCTTCTCGCGGGCAAGGCGCTCCTGCTCGGCCTTCTTCTTGGCCTCGGCCTCGGCGCGGGCGGCCTCCTCGGCAGCCTGGGCGGCTGCGAACTGGCGGCGCTCCTCCTCGCGTGCCTTCTCGGCGGCGATGCGCTCGCGCTCGGCCTCGGCAGCGCGCGCTGCCTCCTCGGCGGCGGCTGCCTCCTCCTCGGCCTGCTTGGCGGCCTCGACTTCCTTGGCGCGGGCCTCGATCACCGAGGCGAGCTGCTTGCGGACCATGGCGACGTAGGCGTCCTCCAGCGCGGAGGAAGCGGACTTAGCGGGAATCTTCATTTCGGCGAGATGACCCATCAGTTCCTTGGAGGTCATGCCGAACTCTTTGGCCAGGGTGGACACACGGACTTTTGCCATATGACTTCACCTACCCTTTCTGGCACCTTGGGTGCCTAGAGACTGAACGAGCGTGGGAGATGCGCCGGGACCTGCCCGGCGCGACCGCGCGCTAGATCAGGTCCTCCGCATCATCGAAGGCGTCGGTGTCGTGGACACCGCAGAAACGGGAGCCGGGGCGGGCCTGGTTGCGGCACTGAATGCCGTCCTCGGACACGTACTCGCAGCGACGGACGTCGTCGTCCTCGTCACCGATCAGGTCGGCGGCGGGCTCCTCGTGAACGGGGACGTTCTTGAGGATGTCGGCGGCAAGGGTCTCGGACTTGATGTCGATGTGCCAGCCGGTCAGGCGAGCGGCGAGGCGGGCGTTCTGGCCCTCCTTGCCGATTGCGAGCGAAAGCTGGTCGTCGGGCACGATGACGCCGGCGTAGGCCTTCTCCTCGTCGATGAGGACGCGGGTGACCTTGGCGGGCGACAGGGCGTTGGCGACGTAGACGGCCGGATCGGCATCCCACAGGATGACGTCGACGCGCTCGCCGCGGAGCTCGCCCACGACGGCGCGAACGCGGCTGCCCTTGGGGCCGACGCAGGCGCCCACGGGATCCAGGCGGTCGTCGAGCGAGTGGACGGCGACCTTGGAGCGCTGGCCGGGCTCGCGGGCAATCGACTTAATCTGGACGGTGCCCTCATAGATCTCGGGCACCTCCTGCTCAAACAGACGACGCATGAGCTCGGGGTGGGTGCGGGAGATGACGATCGGCGGACGGCTGTGCTCGCCGCGAACCGGCTGCAGGTTGGAGTTGGGATCGCGGACGTCGATGATCACGGCCTTGATGTGCTGGTTGTGCAGATAGCGCTCGCCCATCGGACGCTCGTTGCGCTCGTTCTCGTAACGGCGCTGGTCAAAATGCGGCAGCTCGGCCTCGACGCCATCGCGGATCTTGACGATCGTGAAGTCGGGCGTGGACTGCAGCACGGTACCGCTGATGAGGTCACCGATACGACCGGAGAACTCCTCGTAGATCTGCTCGCGGGCGGAGTTACGCACGATGGCGTTGATCTCGGCCTTGGCGTGCTGAGCGGCGATGCGGCTCGTGTTCTTGGGGGTGACGTCGATCTCCTCGAACTCGGTGAAGTTGCCCTCCTCGTCCATGGAATCGTCGATCGGCTCCAGACGGTAAACGTAGATCTTGCCGGTGGTGCGGTCGATGGTCACCTTGGCGCCCCACTCAAGATGCAAGATCTCGGCATAGCTCTTGGCGAGCGACTGCTCCAGGCGGTCGATCAGGTAGAGCTGGTCGATGTGCCTCTCCTGGCAAAGCTCCATCAGGGCGGACATCATGTCGGATGCTGCCATGTTAGTTTCCTTCCTTCGCGGGCTTGAAGTCGTAGGTGGGCTTCAACTTGCACTTTTTAACATCAGAGAAATCGAGGGTGACGGACTCGCCGTCCTCGAGCTCGAGGGTCACGTTCGTCTCGGTCGCGGCGACAATCTTGCCGGAGTACTTGCGACGGCCCTCGGTGGCGGTGGAGGTGAGCTCGCAGTCCTCGCCCACAAAGCGGGCAAAGTCGCGCGGACGGCGCAGCGGGCGCGCCATACCCGGGCTCGACACCTCGAGCGTGTAGCTCGAAGAAATGGGGTCGAGCTCCTCGATCACGTCGCCGACCCACTTGGTATTGGCCGTGACGTCGTTGAGCGACAGGCTCTGACCCTCGGCACCCTCGATACGCACACGCACGCAGGGGGCCTTGGTGGCGCCCACGAGCTCAACGTCGACAATATCGACATCGTGCTGGGGAGCGACGGCCTCGAGCGCGTCGATGATCGCCTGCTCGGTCTTGGTCTTGACCATTGCGGCACCTCCATCCATACAAAAAAGAAGCGGGGCCGAAACCCCACTTCTTACAATTACAACTTCATTTGCAAGTAAACTATACCAATACCTGCGAAAACGTGCAAGCGCCAAAGAAATTCGCAGGTCAGCGCGCCCACAGCTTCTCCACAAGAATAGGACAATTAGGCGAGGACTCCTGTGCGGCACTCCCCAAAAGCCCCAAAACGGGCCATGCGTCCCAGCACGCCGACCGAATCGGGCCCTATGGGCATTCCATCCCTGGGCGCACATCGGCCAGACTAGAGCTGAGAGGCTTTCTGTAGCGAGAAAGCCTACCGCACGCATTGACCGCACAACCTTCCAGTATCTCTACGGCAAGGAGACACCATGAAACGCCCAGGCACCCTCTGCGCGACCGCGCTCGTCGTCGCCGCCTGCTCGTTCGCTCTGGCGGGCTGCAGCAACGTCGATGGTAAAACCGGACCATGCAGGCCGGATCTCGGCAGCACCAAAGCCATCGAGAAAACGACGCCTTCGGAGCGTTTCGACAAAATAGACGAAGATATAGTCGACCCCCAGGGCTTAGGTCCCGACCCTCAAGAACAGTTCCCCATCGACCTTGAGGCAGACGAGAACGTCCATGTTACCTGCGTGGGCAAGGACACGGATGGCTACGGCGACGCCGTGTTGGTCTTTGCGGTGACAAACAGCACCGATGTCGACATGATGTTTGGCGATGTCGATGCTTATGCCTACGTCAACGGTGTCGTCCGCGACGTACGCATGCGCCAGCGCGTCGCCGCAGGCGAAGAAACGACCGCGATGCTCACCTTTGTAGGCACCTTCGACGATCCGGACTTTGACGTGAACAACGACCTCAACGACATCTACCTCAACATCTGGATGTTCGAAGAGCAGACGGGCAACGTCTACTTTAGGGACCTGGTGCACATTCCGTAGCGGGTGACGCTCGGCACAAGCCAAGCGGGGCATACAACGCAAAACGAGGGGCGATCCGATGGGGTCGTCCCTCGTCTTTTATGCGTCAGTTATGCTCGCAGTGCTTACTTGACCACCAGATTGACCAGCTTGCCAGGCACGCAGATGGCCTTGACGACCGTCTTGCCCTCGAGCCACTTGGCGACAGCGGCCTCGGCGACAGTCTGCATTTCCCCATTGGAAGCATCGCGGGGCACGTCGATGCGGCCGCGGACCTTGCCGAGCACCTGGACGACGATCTGCACCGTATCCTCGATGGACTCGGCCAGGTCAAAATCGGGCCAGGCGGCGGTGTAGGCGTTGCCCTCGCAGCCGAGCGCCTCGTGCCACAGCTCGTCGGCCCAGAACGGGCAGATGGGCGCCAGGACGCTCACAATGTCCTTGGCCACGCCGTAGCACAGGGCCTTGTCGCGGTCAGCACCCTCGGTGGCGTTGAGGTAGGCGCTCGCTGCGTTGACGAGCTCCATGACGGCCGAGATCGCGGTGTTGAACTGGCCGCGATCGAAGTCCTCGGTGCACTTGGCGATGGTGCGGTGACGCTCGCGGTAGAGCTTCATCGCGGTCTCGTCGAGCACGGACTTGTCGAAGGCCACGTTGGCGTCACCCGACTGGACGAGCTGCCACACGATACGCCAGGCGCGCTTGATGAAGCGGTTGGCGCCCTCGACGGCCTTGGGATCCCAGTCGAAGTCCTTCTCGGGCGGGGCGATAAACAGGATCGCCAGACGCATGGTGTCGGCGCCGTAGGGCTCGATGACCGAGCTCGGGGGCACGACGTTGCCCTTGGACTTGGACATGGTGTCGCCGTTCTCGTCCTTGACCATGCCCTGGCACAGCAAGTTGGTGAAGGGTTCGTCAACGCTCAGCAGGCCCAGGTCGCGCAGCGCCTTGGTAAAGAAGCGGCTGTAAAGCAGGTGCAGAATGGCGTGTTCGATGCCACCGATGTAGTTATCGACGGGCATCCAACGGTCGGCCGCCTCGCGGGAGAAGGGCAGCTCGGTGTTGTGCGGGTCGGTATAGCGCAGGTAATACCAGCTGGAGCAGGTGAAGGTGTCCATGGTATCGGTCTCGCGCTTGGCCGGGCGGCCGCAGACCGGGCAGGTGGTCTCGTAAAAGTCCTTGCACTCGGCGAGGGTCTCGCCGGCGCCCAGGTCAAGGTTCTCGGGCAGCGTCACCGGCAGCTGATCCTCGGGCACGGGCACAATGCCGCAGTGCTCGCAGTGGATGGCCGGGATGGGGTTGCCCCAATAGCGCTGACGGCTGATGAGCCAGTCGCGCAGGCGGAACTCGACCTTGCGACGGCCGCAGCCCATAGCCTCGAGGTCGGCCACGATGGCAGCCTCGCCCTCGGAGTGCTTACCGCCGCGCATGCCGGTGTATTTGCCGGACTGGACGAGCGTGCCCTCGGCGGCGTGGGCGCAGTCCCAGTCGACGGTCTCGGCATGGAAGGTATCGATGGTCTCGCCGCTGGCCTCGACGGCAGCGCGGTCGTCATCGTCCAGGATGATCGGCACGATCGGCAGGTCGTACTTGCGGGCAAACTCAAAGTCGCGCTGGTCGCCGCAGGGAACGGCCATGACGGCGCCAGTGCCGTAGTCGGCAACGACATAATCGGCAACCCACACGGGGACCTTCTCGCCGTTCACGGGGTTCACCACGTAGCGGCCGGTAAAGGCACCGTGCTTCTCGAGGGTGCCCTGGGCACGCTCGACGGCGGAGATATGCTTGGAATCCTCGACGATCTTGGTGACGGCCTCCTCGTACTCCGTGCCCTCGACGAGCTCGTGCAGACGAGCGTACTCGGGAGCCAGGACAAAGAAGGAGACGCCAAAGAGGGTATCGGCACGCGTGGTGAAGACGGTGATCTTGCCCTCATCGCCCTCGATGGGCTCGCCATCCTGGTCGCACAGGGTAAAGTCGACCTCGGCACCCTCGGAGCGACCGATCCAGTTGGCCTGCATCTGCTTGACGCGCTCGGGCCAACCGGGAAGCTTCTCCAGATCATCGAGCAGCTCCTGGGAGTACTCGGTGATCTTGAAGTACCACTGCTCAAGGTCGCGCTTCTCGGGCTCGGTGCCACAACGCCAGCACTTGCCCTCGGTGACCTGCTCGTTGGCCAGAACGGTCTTGCAGGTGGGGCACCAGTTGACCGGGTTCTTCTTGCGATAGACCAGGCCCTTTTCCCACAGCTTCTCAAAGATCCACTGACCCCAGCGGTAGTAGTCGGGGCTGCAGGTCTTGACCATGCGATCCAGATCGTAGGAGAAGCCCATGCGCTTCATCGTGGCGAGCGCCTGGCCCATATTCTTATACGTCCAGGCGGCAGCCTGCGTATTGTGCTTGATGGCGGCGTTCTCGGCAGGCAGGCCAAAGGCGTCAAAGCCGATGGGATGCAGAACGTCGTAGCCGCGCATGCGGGCCTGACGGGCCATGGCATCGCCGATGGTATAGTTGCGCGCGTGGCCCATGTGCAGGTCGCCCGACGGATACGGGAACATCTCGAGCACATACTTCTTGGGCTTGCTGTCGTCGGTGTCGACGGCAAAGAGGTTGGAGTCCTCCCAGGCCTTCATCCACTTGGACTCAATGGCCTGCGCGTCGTAGGCAGGGATCTCATCCTTATGATCTGTGCAATCGCACATATCAGCTCCTTTGTTAGCTGGTTTGGGGCGGGGCGTTCTTACCTTTACTCGCTGCTGCGGACAGTCCTGCTCGCACGAAGAGCACATTAAGTGCTCTTCGGCTCGTGCGGAACTTGCAGCGAGCAAAGGTAAGAACGCCCCGCCACATCGTTAACTCGCATGATGATAGCAAATACGACAAGCGAGATGCCTGCGACTTGCAGGCATCTCGCTTTATCTAAATAACGTGGTTGATGCTCAACCTTTGATATGCAGCTCTTACCTTATCGATAGGAAACGCTCTGCTGGGAGTCTTTCACGACAACGTCGTGGGCTCCGCCTTCGACGATCGAGGTCGAGCTCACCAGGGTCAGGCGTGCCTTTTCCTGGAGCTCGGGGATCGAGAGGGCACCGCAGTTGCACATCGTGGACTTGACCTTGTAGAGCGTGCCACCCACGCCGTCCTTGAGAGAACCGGCGTAGGGAACGTAGGAGTCGACACCCTCGACGAAGCTGAGCTTCGCGGCGCCGCCCAGGTCGTAGCGCTGCCAGTTGCGGGCACGCGCAGAACCCTCGCCCCAGTACTCCTTCATGTACTGACCGTTGACGTTGACGCGCTCGGTCGGGCTCTCGTCAAAGCGAGCGAAGTAACGGCCCAGCATCATAAAGTCGGCACCCATGGCAAGGGCGAGCGTCATGTGGTAGTCATAGACGATGCCACCGTCGGAGCACACGGGCACGTAGACGCCGGTCTCCTCGTAGTACTCGTCACGGGCGCGGCAGACGTCGATCAGCGCGGTGGCCTGGCCACGGCCGATGCCCTTGGTCTCGCGGGTAATGCAGATGGAGCCACCGCCGATACCGACCTTGATGAAGTCGGCACCGCAGTCCGCCAAAAAGCGGAAGCCCTCGGCGTCGACGACGTTACCGGCACCGACCTTGACGTCCTCGCCATAGTTGGCGCGGATCCACTCGATGGTGCGCTTCTGCCACTCGCTGAAGCCCTCAGAAGAGTCGATGCACAGGACATCGGCGCCGGCCTCGATGAGCAGCGGCACGCGCTCGGCATAGTCGCGGGTGTTGATACCGGCGCCGACCATGTAGCGCTTGTCGCCGTCGAGCAGCTCGTTGGGGTTGGTCTTGTGGCTGTCGTAGTCCTTGCGGAAGACGATGCCCATGAGATGATCGTTGTCGTCGACGATGGGCAGGGCGTTGAGCTTGTTGTCCCAGATGACGTCGTTGGCAACCTTGAGGCTGATGTTCTTGTCGCCCACGATGAGCTGCTCACGCGGAGTCATGAACTCGGAGACCTTCGTCTGGTGGTCATCGCGGCTGGGACGATAGTCACGGCTGGTGACGATGCCCAGGAGCTTACCCTTGGGAGTGCCGTCGTCGGTGACCGGCATGGTGGAATGACCGGTCTTCTCCTTGAGCTCGATGACCTGCTCCATGGTCATGTCGGGGGTCAGCGTGGAATCGGACTGAACGAAGCCAGCCTTGTGATCCTTGACGGCCTTGACCATAGCGGCCTCGGACTCGGCGCTCTGGGAACCGTAAATGAAGGACAGGCCACCCTCGGTAGCGAGCGCGACACCCATGTCGACGCCCGAGACGGACTGCATGATGGCGGAAACCATGGGGATGTTCAGGGTGATTGCCGGCTTCTCACCGCGCTTGAAGCGGGTTAGCGGCGTCTTAAGAGAGACGTTGTTGGGGATGCACTGCGAGGACGAGTAACCAGGGACAAGCAGATACTCCGAAAACGTGTGGGACTCACCGGGAAAGAACGTAGCCATGTTTCTCCTTTTTCCATGCGACCGGTCGGCTGCAGGCCTCGTAGGACCCAGCCCAACCTTGGGCGCCCAATACTGGGGAAGTATCTTAACGCACTTTGACTGCTACAATGCATGATTTAAGAAGAGCACACGAGGGTTTGACGCAGGCTTTGCGTTTGCCCAGCAAACACTTTAGCGGGGAGACGTGGAGCACATGGAGTACAAGACGACGGCAAAGTTGGTCATTCAAGCGTGCGACAAGGATCTGCCGGGCGTGTTTGGTCACGGCTGCGTCTTGCTGCTGCAGGGAATTGCCCGCGAGCACTCGCTCAACCGTGCCGCCAAGAGCATGGGCATGGCATATTCCAAGGCCTGGCGCATTGTGAACGAAGCCGAAGGCCAGCTAGGCTGCAAGCTCATCGAGCGCGACGGCGCCCGCGGATCCACCCTCACCCCCGCCGGCGAGCGAGCCATCGCGGTCTACGAGACGTTGCAGGGCGAGATCAACCAAGTAATTGCAACAAGGGCCAACGATCTCATCGCCAGCATCAAAGAGTAGCCAATTTGGGACGGGGCTTTTTAGCTGCACAACCCCTTCTCATAAGTTGCGGTGAAATAGGGACTGTTTATGCCGATAAAGCCGTAAATCAATCCCTATTTCACCGCAACTTATGGAGTCGAGGATGATTTAGCTAGTTGCGAAGGGCGTTGTCTAGGGTTGACGCTACAACCAGTGGGTTGTCGGTGCCGGCGAAGAGGCGGATGGTGCTCCCCTGCTTGCCACGTGGGGCCGAAAGGCGCGTCGTTGCGCCGCCGGCAGGCGATGTGCGAAACTCCCCCGGCAAAGCGTCGAACAGCTCTCCCGCGCTACGCTCGATAAGGTCAAATTCAACTGCCGGACCAAAACCATGCTCGAGGATTCCCGTTGCAGCCGCATGGTCGGGATGCGAGCTCAGCCCGGGATAGCGCACGTTACGCACCATCTCGTTCGCAGCCAAGTACTCGGCCAGCGCACGGGCGCGGTCGAAATGCGCTTGCATGCGGGTGTTAAACGAGGAAAGCCCGCGCTCCAGCACGTCGGCCTCCTCGGTAGAAAGGTCGAGCGCCGACGAGCCGCACCCGTCAAGCAGGGTATGCGCGCACTTGGCAGCAGCATCCACACGATGGCGCTTGAGCTGCGAGCGCGCCACCGAAGCGGCAACGAGCTTGCACGGTGCCTTACCAGCACACACGCGGTCGAACGCCTCGAGCGACAGCACGGCACCCAGCCGCAGCGGATCGCAGCCAAAAGCCGACGACACGGTGTTGTCCACAACCAGCAGCGCATGAGCCTCACGCGCCGCGCGGCCTAACGCACGAAGATCGGGGACGCGCAGACCAAACCCGCCGATGGAGTTGACAAACCACCACAGGTGCGACCCCTCGGCATCAAACGAAGCATCAAAGTTCTCGGACGCGGCGACAAACGCTGCAACCGACGGCTCACCCACCATAGCCACGTCGCAGGCATCAAAGCCGTGCGCAAACGCATCGGCAAAGTCGTCCGCAAAGGCCACCAGACGGTCACCGGGACGCACAATACCCAACAGCGACAGAGCCGCCGGCACATGCGGGGCCGCAACAAGACGCGCCTCGCGCGCACTGGACCTCAAAGCCCAGGCCTCTTCTAGCTGCTGTACATCCACAAGGCACCGTCCCTTCAAAACAAAAACCCACGATGCGGGTGTTCCCCGCATCGTGGGTAACGGCTGCAGTATAGCGCCGATATACGACGAATCGCCTAGATCTTGAGCATGTGATAGGTCACGCTCGCACCCGGAGCGTCAACGGACACGCCATAGGCCTCAGGATAGACGCGTGTCGAAAACACGAGCGCGCCATCGTTCACAAACACCTCGACCGACGAGACATCGCCGACAATGCGCACGTTACGAACCTCGTCGACGGGCTCCCAACGCACGGTGCGACCGCAGCCGGCAGAAGCGCGACCTTCATCGGTAAATCGCATCTCAAAGTGCGCGGGCAGCTCGCCCTCGGCGGGCACAAACGCCAGCTTCAGCTCGCCATCAACGATCGCGGTAAATACGCCGTCGACACCGTCGACAACAACGTCAAAGCAGGTATCGCCGGCAACCTCCAACGAGCCCTCCCCCACACGCACCGAGGCATAATGGCGCTCGATCTCGCGCGCCGGCTGCTGCAGCACCACGCCGCCGGCACAGGCTGTAAGCTCGCGCGGCACCGTCATGCAGTGCTGCCAGCCGCACGCCACGGTGGGCGCGTTGCCATAGGTCGGCTCATCGGGCATGCCCATCCAGCCGATCAGAATGTGGCGACCGTCCTCGGACGTAAACTCCTGCGGAGCATAGAAGTCAAAACCGGCGTCCCACAGGCGGAACTCGCCCAGCTCATAAGCGTCATTGCCACCGGTAATGTCGCCCGTTACAGGCATGTAGCCAGCAGCGTATACGTTGCCGCGGTCCCAACGACCGCCCTCGAGCCCCTGAGGAGAGAAGGACAGGAACTTCACCGGCACACCGTCATCGGCCTTAAGCTCAAGATACCCCGGGCACTCCCACATAAAGCCGAAACGCTTGGGCGTAGACACACGGCTCTCGAGCTCCCAGTTCAGCATATCCGCCGAACCGTACACCAGGATCTCACCCACATCGCGCCCGGCACCCTCGCCGTGCATGGCGCAAAATCGACTATCGACATGCGGACCATCCACGCGACGACGCGCGCCCAGCACCATATGGTAACGCCCATCGTCATCGCGCCACACCTTGGGATCGCGCACGTGGCAGGTCAAATCCTCGGGATAATCCTCGGACGCCAGCACCACACGCTTTTGGCTGAACTCCCGACCGGCAAGGCCATCAACGCTCTCGACATAAACGGTATCGGCACGACGGCCGGTATTGACGTAGTCGTACGTACCGTCCGCATCGGAAAGCTTCACGTTGCCTGTGTACAGCACGCGAATGCGGCCGTCTTCGGCAAGCGCGGAGCCCGAATACACGCCGTGACAATCGAACGGCTCGTCGGGCAGCAGCGGGGCGCCAACGTAGTCCCACGTCATAAGGTCACGGCTCGTCGCATGGCCCCACATCTTGACGCCGCCGTTCACATCAAACGGGGCATACTGAAAGTACGCGTGAAATACGCCATCTGCCTGGCAAAGACCATTGGGGTCGTTGAGCCAACCCGCCGGCGGCATAATATGAAAGCGCTGACCATACGCGCCATGACCGCACTCAGAGACGGCGTCAACAGCGGCGACCAGCTTTGCAAGATCGCGACCAAGGGCATTAGACATATCAAAGTCCTAACGGATCGAAAGTTACATGGCGCCAAAGATCGGCGCCAGATGCGGGAAACACCCGCGAGCATACAGCCCGCGAGCATACAGCCCGCGGGCATTCCCTCAATCAAAAGCTCTTAGGCCTGCTCGGAAGCCTTGGGCTCGTCCTTGTACAGGACAAACGAGACGCCAAAGGAAACCAGCGCGGCGACCGCAAACATGATCGCGTACTGCACGGGTTGGGCCAGGCACAGCAGGATACCGAAGATACCGGTAACGCCCGTGCCGGAAGCAGCAAGCGAGGTGAGTGCGCAGACCAGGGCACCGCAACCGCCGCCGATGCAGCCGGCGATGAAGGGCTTAAAGAAACGCAGGTTCACGCCGAAGATGGCAGGCTCGGTAATGCCCATAAAGGCGGACAGAGCCGAAGGAAGCGCCAAGCCCTTGATCTTGGCATCGCGGGTCTTAAAGGCAACGGCGAGCGCAGCGCCACCCTGGGCGATGTTGGCAGCACTGGCGATGGGCAGCCAGTAGGTCACACCGTACTGGGCGAGCTGGCCCAGGTCGATGGCGGTGTACATCTGGTGGATACCGGTAACGACCGTGGGGGCATAGAACAGGCCGACGATAAAGGAACCGATGCCGAAGGGCAGGGTCAGCAGGGCCTGGATCAGACCGAGGATGGCGTTCTCGGCCCACACGAAGATGGGGCCGACGGCAACGAGCGTCACGAGCACGGTCACGAACACCGAGACGAGCGGGGTCACAAAGAGGTCAAACATCTCGGGGACAACCTTGTGGAGACGCTTCTCCAAGAAGGCCAGAATGGCGCAGGCGATAACGATGGGGATCACGTGGCCCTGATAGCCGACCCACTCAAAGCTGTACACGCCGGGGATGACGGTGACCATGGTCTGAACGCCCTCGGAGGCAACCGTGTAGGCGCTCTGCAGCGAGGAGTTGATAAACGCACCGCCGACGACGGCACCCAGGTACGGGTTGGCGCCAAAGGCCTTAGCCGCGGAGTAGCCGATCAGGATCTGCAGAATGCCAAAGGACGTGCCCGAGACCAGGTCGGCGATCTTGTAGATAAAGTTATTGGTGTCGAGCGCGATAAAGCCGTTGGAGGCCATAAAGTTGAGGGCGCTCATAATGCCCAGCAGCAGGCCCGAAGCCACGATGGCGGGGATGATGGGGACAAAGACATCGCCGAGCACCTTAATGGCGCGCATAAAGATGTTCTGCTGCTGAGCCGCGGCCTCCTTGACCTCGGCCTTGGTGGCAGCCTCGACGCCGCTAAGCGCGATGAAATCTTCGTAGACCTTGTTGACGGTGCCGGTGCCAAAAATAATCTGGAGCTGGCCCTGGGCCTCAAAGACGCCCTTGGCGCCGTCGACGTTCTCGATGGCCTCCTTGTTAACCTTGGAATTATCGGCAATCACCAGGCGCAGACGCGTGGCGCAGTGCGCAGCCGAAACAACGTTGTCGGCGCCACCGATGTTGTCGAGCACCTCTTGGGCTGATTTGCGGTAGTCCATGACTTCCCTTTCCTCCAACGGGCGAATTTGCACCCGGCCATCTTTGACACTTACACTGTAATCGTTTTCAGTTTCATATGTCTGTAATCGTTTTCATAGTAGGGTGAACGGTAGGAAAAAGCCGGCGAATGGTAGTTTTGGGACAAAAACGGGGGGACTCAAAGGTAGGCAGGCACGATCAAGGACTAGACATTCATAAGCTGATGGCCGAGCTTGAGCGTCTTGAGACCGCTCTCCCCCTCCACGCCATCGAGCGTGTTGAGCAACATATTGGTCGCCTCGACGCCACTGGTCAGATAGCCATAGTGCACGGTGGGAATACCGCCCGTCAGCGCGCGCAAAAATGCGTTGTCGCCAAAACCGCTCACGCGACGCACACCCTCGCCCATGCCGCGAACCTCGTCAAGAGCGCGCAGGGCGCCGGCCGCCATAGTATCGGTCGCGCAAGCGATAAACGAAACATCGGGATCGACGGAGAGCAGTTCGCGTGCAGCGCGATAGCCCGAGTCGAGCGTAAAGGACCCCTGGCAAATCAGGCTCGGATCAAGTGCCACGCCCGCGGCGCGCAAGCCGGCCTCAAAACCACGACAACGGTCATAACCGGCGGCACGGTCTTCCTCGGTAACTCCGATGTAGGCGATCTTGCCCTCAGCACGCTTCGCGAGTGCCTGACCCAGCTCGAAAGCGGCCTCGTAATCGTCGTGATAGACGCACGCCGCGCCCTCGACATGTTGGCCGATCAACACAATGGGCACACGGCACGACTCAATCGCCCGGCGATGCTCGCCGGTAATCATAGTTGCCACCAGCACAATGCCATCGACCGGATGGTTTTGGAATAAACCGAGGTATTCGAGCTCGCGATCGGGGACGTTATCGGTATTGGCAAGAAGCATCTGGTAGCCGCGGCGGCCAAGCACCTGCCCGATGCCCGCCGTAATGCGGCTCACCGACTCGGAATTAATCTTAGGCACGATGACGCCGATGAGCTTGGTGGAACCGGTTCGCAGCGCGCGAGCCTGGCTGGATCGCACGTATCCGGTCAGCTCAATCGCCTGCTTAATGCGCTCGGCCTTGTCCGCCGAGATATACCCACCATTGAGGTAGCGCGAGACGGCGGCGCTCGAAACGCCCGCCAGCTCGGCCACATCTTTCATCTTTACCACGAGCACCCCTGTCGTTGAAATCGCTTTCACCATGATACCCGTGCGGAGCTACATGCGTGTCGCAAGACGGGACGTCACGGTCAATTTAGCTGTCGCAGCACGGGCATCGCAGGGCTTCAACTAGAAACTTCGAAATATAAATGCCGAATCAGTCAGACTACCGATTCGGCACCCCGTTACATTTGCACACAGCGGCAGGCAAAATCCAACTCGAGAACAACTTACTCACTTTGGAAAGATGCATCGCTGTCCGCTGCCAATTCCGAAGGAAGAATTGCCGGCAGCGTCAAAGCCCCCATGGGCGAAAGTCCAGTAACGACCATCAGATAGCTCTTAGCGTGACCATACGCCATGGAAATCGCATTAGAGAGAAGATAACGGCGCGCTTCATCGTCTGAAATGTCGAACGGCATTTTTGTTGACACCGAAATAGCAACCGTCACATCAGCGCGCATTTTTTCCTTTGCATCGTCCCTATCAATCAGACTGCCACACACATACAGCTTTAAGTCTGCACGCTCGCCCGCCTTGTTCCTCAATAGATGGACGTCCTGATAGCTAACGTCAACTTTTAAATCCATATTCTGGGAGGGCTCATTCTCGATATGAAAAGTTGAGTCGACAACAAACAAATGAACAACCTGAATAGGCGCAATGAAATCCTTGCTCATGCAGCCAAACCTCCCGGAATCATCTCAAAGTTCAATCGTTTCGCCGAGCAGTCGCTGTTAAATGAAGACCATTGTTCTCGGACAGAATTATTAGACGAAGAAAACGGCGCCTCATTCGAATAACTGGAAATGACCTGAGGAATGATTTTGATACCCAACGCAAGCTCAAACTTTGCGATTGTTTTCAGCGTCATGTTGGGCTGAGAATTCAACAATTTCGAAAGCGACTGAAGACTCACGCCCATACGCTTTGCCAGCTCACTTTTACTCAAGCCCGAGCGCTGCATCTCGCGATGAACAATAAACTCAATATCTAGTGCGTGCTCATAGGCACGGGTTTCGCTCGTTTCCGTTTGCGCGTAAAAGTCTGATAAATCGACCTTAACCATTACAAGTCTCCGTTTCGTAAGCGGGCAAAAAAGCCGACGCTATGACTCCAAAAGCTGCTTTGCTATCGGGGCCAACTGTTTTGCGCGTTTAATTTCTTTGGAAATATTTCCCGAGCCTTGATGGCCCTTAAACCAAAAAAGCAAAACAATCTTGTCCACGCCTTGGCAAATCGCGTAGACCATTTCTCGATTAACCCCATCAAAACCCTTGAGTTCGTATAGTCCAATCTTAGGCTCGATACATCGAAGCTTTGACGTTCCAGTGACATCCTTTAGCCCGTAATCATAGATTTTTGAAATCTGATTGATCATTTTACGGGCGGTAAACTTCGTTTTAGGATCAGACATCATCTTCTGAAATTGAGAGTTCTCAGGAGAGGTGGTTAGTTCCCAAAAAGGTCGTCCCTCGGGATCAGCATATTCGACAAGTTCATAGTCACTAACCAAAGGCCACCCCCTCCGCCTCAGATAAAACCAAATGTGGTTAACTTATAGGTTAAGTTTAGTCAAATTCAAATACAGGGCAAGCCCCAAGCCGAGTTCAAGCAATCTGCATTATTAGCTCAGAAAAATGTGGGAAAGAAGCGGCAGAAACTACATTGGCAAATAAGGCCCCCGCGAAGTGCCCGAACTTTTATGGTGACCAACAAAATACCTAGGAAGACGAGGGCAAGGCACGCAACCGCCCAATCACCGTGGCCGGTCTTAGGGAGCGCGGCGGCTTGCGTTGTTGCGGGCTTGGTCTTTTTGGTGGTCTTGGTCGCAGGCGTCTTGATAGACGCGGGCGCGGGCTTGGCGTCCGACTTGGGCGACGAATCAGGCGTGGGGGGCGGGTTTTCACTGGGCTTGGTCTCATCACCGGGCTTTTCTTCGCTACCGGGCTTTGTATCCCCCGCGGGATTGCCACCGGTGGGCTCATCGATACCGGGCTGGGTCTTCCCCGCCGGCGGCTGGGCGCCTGTGGGTTCAATTACCACATGCTGAGCAACGACCCCACTGACGTCAATCACGCTGGAGCTACCAAAGGCCCCGCCCGTCGGCGACACAAACAGTGCAGACGTAAGCGAGCCGCTCTTGCAGGCAACGCCCGCGCTGGCGCCGGTCGCATCCACCCAATGGGCATCCACGACAAACCGGCCATCGGAGGCGTACACGCCAAAGAAGCGGCAGTCCTCGCCCGATCCGCCGCTAGCAGCAACAACGCGTGCGCCGCCCAGCCGGGGCCCGAGACACCCGGCTCGTCGTAGGTCTGCCCCGCGATGGTAAGGCCATCCGCACCCACAGCATAAGAAGGCCCGCCCAGCAAAACGCATAGGCAGGCCAGGCGAGTCTCGAAGAAGCGCGAGACGGCCTCATGCTGGAGCTGCCGCATCACGTATAGCCAACGAAGCGTGGGCGGGACGCCACCAATGGGCAACGTCCCGCCCGCTCTGCGCAATCTCATGCGCATCCAACTTGTAGAGTAAATTCATCGCACGCGTCGATTACGACCCCAATATTTCCTTAGGAAACACACTCGATAAATCGTTAACACCCATAGCGAAAAGCACCTTTGCGCTGGCATCGTTGCTGAGCTCGTCGCTCAACTTAAGTGCATCAAGCAGTATATTTCGTCGTAACATCTTATAGTCATCCTCAGTCAGCACTAGCTCAAGATCGCTTAAAACCCCTACTAGATTAACATCGCGAGACGGAGACACCCTCGCGCAGAACAGACGCTCGTCATGCGCGCAGATGTTTCGAAAATCTTTGATGTGATCGTATGCGAGCCTTAGCCTTCGGGGGCTGATGCGCTTATCGACTTCATGCGTCTCGGAATAGAGATCGGAAAACGACTTGGCAATGGAATTTCTCATGCTTTCTGGCTGAAACTCGTAGAACTTGAATGCCTGACCAAGCATCAAATAATTCATAAGAATCCATACCGGCGTATTGTCATGATTATTTTCATAATGACGAATGTAGTCCCTTTTATAATCACTATTCCATTTTTTAGACCTACATAGCACCTTCTCGAAATCACCGATAAGCGTGTCGATCTTTTTTCGATAGCCGGCATCAGCACGATAGGAATCTCTATCAAGGTATGCTTCTGGGTTATCTTTATGAGCCATGGCAAACCGATAAGAGCAGACGGTCTTAAGAACTGCTTCCGCCTTGTTAAAGTGCTCAAACATGAGCAAACGCAATGAACGGTCAAATTCGAATAAACGATATATATCAGAAAACTTCGTACCTTTCACGAATAGCTCGTGACAAGAATCTCCACGCTGGTCGAGAAATAAATCCTTGTAGCCGTTAATAACCGGATAGTATCCCTCGCGCTCCAAAACTAAACGAGTATTGTTATCGCATTCGAGTCCACGGCCTTCAAGAATAGCAATCTGCTCATCAATAGATTTAAATGGTTTATCCATTTGGACCCCTTAAACGCGAAAACCGCCTTTCGGCGGTTCCCACGGACCAAGCCGGACGTACCGTCGCAAGGCCTCATCACAACGACTACTTTAAGGGAGAACTCGGGGCCCGTCAATCCGATATCACCAATCTGAGCGAGACCGACATACGCCAGCGCTGCGAGGTCGGCCGATAGCAAAAAATGGGCACCGAAATCGGCGCTATCAATCAGGCGCCACAGCAAAAGAGCACCGAAGTCCACGTTAGCTCCGGTACTCAAACGCGTCATCGGCGGTGTCGCATCGCGATATTAAGCAATGCTCGAACAGGCAGCTGCTCAGGAAGGCAGCCTCCGTCTAGTCATTCGCAACATGCCAGCGAATAAACCAGTTGGAATCACTCGAGAGCTCACCAAGTAACTTCTGCTCGAGAGTAGCATCATCAAATTTCCCCTCCTTGCATAAGCGTACAAGCTTAAATGCAACATTAGGGGAAACATCGTGTAACGATTGAAACGCCAAATCGCTAAAAGAGCCCGCTTCCCATCTACGATAGCCTGCAGCAATGCTTGCAAGCAATATTGCACGCACAGCAGAGTCCTCACTAAGCAAAATGCTCGAACAGATTGCAGAAACGACGTCACAGTACCGATCGCAGATAGAATTACAAACAATCAACTGCTCAAGCACTTCCAAATACGCACGCTGACCGGAGGCAGTAAGTGTTTCAAATTTTATGCCAAGCGTTAGGAACTCTATGTCCTTTGCAAGGCCAGCAACCACTTTTAGGGCCAAACATCTTACAGACCATGCACACGAATCCATTGAAGCAGGATCTCTAAATTCCGGGGCTTTTGGCCACTCATCTGGAAGTTCAGAAATCAAATCCGTCCAACCGTCTGGCAGAGCTTTTCCATCACGCACACAACAGCATGCAAACTTGTTTAATACGGTCATAGCCTCTCCTACAGAGCAAGGTAATCCCTGATATGTCGGAAGCTCTTTAAGACAGTGTTCCAGAACGCGAGACAGGGATGCGCTAAATGACTCTGAAGAATCATCATCGAGCGACCGACATAGCAGAGAAGAAGGACGAACGGAAAATCCAGAGCGAAAATCAGAACGATTATTCGAATCGAATTGCGTACGCAATTCATTGATACAAGCCGTCTCCGTATTGCATGAAGGAGATTTGTTGTCAGAATAACAACCCTGCTCAACAGCGGAAAGGCGCTCCACTTGCTCCTCACTCAGAATAGAATAGCCGCAACGTTTCCCAACACCTCCGAATACGCCAGCGGAGAAATTATATTTGAGCAGTTCGTCAGAATTCGATTTAAGGCTACGACCCAATTGATTAACGAGTTCATTATCAATTTTGTCTAAATCCATTCCGCCAACAACGTCCGAAACATCAGAAGCGTCGGTATATAAATGTTGGTCGACAATCTGGCAAAGTAAATTAACAAGTGACTTCTCATCAACCCTCATCTTGATCATATCTATCGCTTTGATCCACTTTGATGCAGATTGTCGAAAATCATTTACAACGCTTAACGCACTCCAAGCATCGCGAATAGTATCATCCGAAAAATAAGGCGCGCATTCCTTAATGACGACGGCTCTCGTACTCGGACGATATGCCTGTACCGTCAAAGAAGTCAGACGCCACAGTTCCTCGGCACACGACGGAAGGTAGGACCTTAAACGATCGCTCTTGTAAGCAAACCTTTTCTCAAAGCCCTTAGCATCCCCCTGAAGAACAAGAAGCTTAATTCCCTCAAGCTCAAGTTTTGGCCAATTGTAGATAGAGGAGTAGTCGATAAGCGAATTGGCAAGCAGGCCGCGAGCATAGAGGGCGCTCGAAATGCTTCCGCACAATAATGAACTAAATAACAAACATGATATATTCGACAGGACGGAAGCAAGGCTGGCATCATGTCGAATCGTCGTGTAAGGATTAATTGACATCGCCTCTCTCGAAGCGTTTAGGACAGCGGTTCCCACCTCCTCTTCAAACTTGAGTGCAAGGGGAATGTAAGATGGAGCGGAAAGCGCATCGATTTTTTTCTGAATTGTCAACTGAGTGCCAAATCCATATTCGGAAAGCATGCCAGCGACAGTCCTCTTGTCAATTAAACAATTACCATAAGCCCAACAATCTTTCGATTCTATTGAATCACAAGCAAGCTGGAGTAATTCATAGCACCTGGAATAGCGGCCTTCAATAGAAGCGTCAAGAGCGTCAAGCCTTAGTGAAAGGGTGTCTCTGGGAATACCGCTGTCCTTCATAGTTTCCAGAATGACGGCCTTGAATGCACCGACCGAAAAAGGGGTGCCATATAGAAGCCAATTGACCGCTTTCTCGCCAAGAAAGAAGAGATAAGGATTGTCAGACTTTCTCTCAAGCCAATCAGCATGGTAGTTAAATTTTTTTGAAATCAAGGCAACCGAGGAACCAAAAGCATCGAGAACATCTTCAGGAATAGAGACAGGAGCAATATCAGTAAAAACCGCCGATCCACCATCTTCAATTTCAAATCGTCGATTGTGAAACAAATCGACCATCACGTTGTTAAGTTGGTCCATCAGATAAGGAACAAGACCTGAATCATTCGGCCGCCCTACATACGTACACGCATCCATTTCTCTGGCATAACGAAGCAGAGAATCGATTTCCGGCGACGTCCCAGACTCAAGCTTAACAAGCAAGAGTGGCTTTCTGAGCCTGATAGCATGATAAAGCTCTCTGCTAGTTCCTGGCCTCAACTCTGATCGTATAATTCCAATTACTATATCGCTTTGCGCCAAGTGATTAAGATAATAAGAGGATGATGGCTCAATGCTCGCATGAAACTCGATGGCAAAGGGCTTAAAGATATCCGATTTCAGCAAAGCGCAATTAAGCTCGTTCCTCAGCTGCTGCCAGCTAAAATCGCCTTCATCGCGCATCGAAGAGCTAACAAACACCTCAATACGGTCACGATCAATAACCTCAGCGTCCATCTTGTTAGCACCCATAGAACCTCCCAATCGAATAGACCCATAAAATATCAAGCGGCGCGGACCTATAGCGTTGGCAGCAAAACAATCGAAAGGTCTTGATGCGTAAGCACCTGGATCCGCCAACAACGACAGCCGCATTTCCTCATCGTATGACAGCCCAACACCCTAAATTTTTTCTTCGTGACAGTCGACGGATTTTAAAGTTTCAGCCAACTCGTTCAGCATAGTTGTAAGGCGAGCAATAATTCTTTTCGCATCTTCCCTATGGTCTTCGGTGACCACATCACCGTGAAGCTTATCGTATTTTGAACCCTTGCCGTGTGCCGCCCCCGCCGATCGGAGCTTCTGAAGGTCACGGAGGGGCTTGATGTCAGCCATGATGTTATTTGTGCCGAGATAGGCCTCCAACTTATTGAGACTCCCTTTTGAATCAGAACCCTTTAGAGAACTCTCATCGATGTAGTCGACAAAAGCTCTCGTGAGGGCCATAATCACGGCCTCAAATTCAGGCTCGCCATTACCAGATGGAATGTGGATTTGTTCAAGAATGCCTTCGTCTGCACGGTGGAAAGGCCTGAACAGCGCCAAGCCAAACCGTTTCCTCCATGCCTTATCAAGCTCCATGCGCGCCCGCATAAGCATGGAAACAGGGCCTGACGGATCCTTAACCCACATATTGAGCAAATCTGTCTTGAACACCTCATCAGAAATATGCTGGTCAACGGGCGACATCTCAAAAGAGAGGAAATGGGTGCGCTCGCTCTCGGGTAGGTCGCGCCCCAGATCGCCGAGATACACCATGACTCTGTCTGGGTCGACATTGTCAATCTCGCACCTCCACTGGCTCCCGCATGAAATGTGACGCTCGCTTACATCGAAGCTAGGGTCGTTCCTGTACTTATCAAGCACGGCGGGCTTGAAGAAGACGGGGGTTAAATAATGTGTTGCGTGAGGCTCCTTATCAAATTGGGTGCCAAGCTTATCCGGGTCGGATGTGTATCGAACGAACGAGCCGTCAGGCCGTTCGTCGATAATGAACTCGGGGTAATGTTCTTTTTTCTCATCGTACGGCCATACGCCGCAAGTCTCGACGTGGCCGGGTTCGATAAAACTTCGAGCGTAGATCATTGACAGCAGATAGTTTTCATCAGTATCGCTCGTGTACCAATGCCTGATATGGTAGTTCTCCCCAACTTCATCACGCTCCGCAATACACTCAGTGCTCCCCAGGGGAAAGCTGGGCGCAGACGCCAGTCGCGCGTCCACAAAGTAGACGAAAAGGCATTGCTTAGCCGCAATGAAGCGAAATAAATACTTGGTCCTGACGCGCACCTCGTCTCCAGCAATGTCGACAACTTTTTCTCTCTCGGCACACTTATCGATGCCGTAATAGCAACCGTCTCCGTCGCGGAAGAGTTCGAACAGCATGATAAATTCTTGGTTGACCAGAATTTGCGCTTGGTCAAGCGGATAGAAATACTGCTCGGCAACAATAAAGTCATAGCCTTCGTCGCGACCGTTATGATAAGTGGCGTCATCTCCATATATACAGAAGCCTGGTGAGAAGCTGGAGGCGTTCTTCAGCCAATCATCGCCTGCAAGGATCTCCTGCTTTCGTGTAAGGTCGGCAAAACAGGCGAAAACTGAAGGCCTTCCGTTAGCATCAGCATGATGCGAATAGACAGTCGTCCATGCTCCGGAAAGAGGGTTCTTAATCAGCTCGATTACCTTCTCCTGCCTGAACGGCTTAGCATCGAGCCCCAACTTGACTAAAACCCTTGAAACCGCTTCGTCCATATACACCTCTTACCACTTAGCGCCATCACCATTAATTAATGTGAGGATAAACCGTGAGAAATACTCGCATGCCGTAAAAGCATTTAAGGAAATTGTCCGCCACTGCAGGGACGAAGAAAAGCCACCAAAATGACAATCGGAGTTTTAAAGACAAAATGCCCAAGAGCAACAGCCATGCCCGGAACGCCATAAAGATCGACGGCAAATGGTGCCAGATGGACCTAACCTGGGACGACACAAGCGACAACTGGTACGGAGACCTTTGTTGACGAGCTGCTAAATGGCACAGAAACCATGCTCGGAAAAGGACTCCGGACTGTCCGAGAGCCAGATGCAGCGTCTCGCCGTAGCGCGCGCGGTTTATTCCAGTTCCCCAGCACTCCTGCTCGATGAATGTACCTCAGCACTCGACCCTAAAACCGAAAGAGAAATGCTGGACCGAATGCGCAATCTTGGCCGCACTGTGATCATCGTCACGCATCGGCCTGCAGCGCTGGAGGTTTGCGACCGGATAATTAGTCTCGAAGATACGCAATAGGAATCAGCAGCATCAGAACTGTCGATTTCATCGAACGGAATCACGCGCAGTGCGGCATGTGTTGGCATGGCAGAGCCCGGCATCCAATCACGGCGTAAGGTCGGCTGTTAGCAAATAACGGCAACGGAGCCCCTGCTGGCCCAGGCGCCTAAGCGCAATATGTCGGTACCGTTTCGCAATTATCAATAGCACTCAAACGCGCAAGTACGTATCAAATTTCATCTTAGCTCCAGGCAATGGCAAACAGACGGCCAGCCGTTATTTCCGCTGAATCTTAAGGCCCCTCCGATTACTAAGGAGGTAAGCATCTTTATGCTCCTTAGAGATTTCGAAGCTTGAGAGAATCTTATTCTGAGATTCAGGCGACCAATAAATATGAAGTCTTTCTCGCGCCCTCGTTATTGCCGTATAAAACACACTGTGAGTAATGCGCTCCTCAACGTCCTTCGTAATAATCAGCTTTACGGATGAGTACTCTAGTCCTTGCGCTTTATGGACAGACACCGCATACGCCACCTGAAACGGCACGATACAGTCCTCGCCAACATCCTCACCGTCTCGATCCTTGGCTTTCTTAACTGAAAAGCGCAGATACGTCTCTCCATCACGAAAATCTAAATACTCCAACCCGTCGTAATGAAGAACGGAAAGCTCGGAGGCGATAATGGGAACAGCAACCGTAAATTGCATCTCGTCTTTGGAAATTGCTTCCATTCCCACAAGACGCCCTTTTAGATTGTTATATAACAACGGATAAAACCGCTCAGACTCATTGAACAAAATTGGGTCGCCGACTTTATACGTATGATAATTCCAGACAACGGCCTCGTTCTTATTTCCCGACTGCAAGATTTTGTTCATATTATTAATGCCATAGAGGCCATCATAGTTGAGACATAAGACAATCTCATCATCATTCATTCTGCTAATTACAGAGTCATCAAGATTCGACGTAAAATCGCAAGAAATAAGAATTTCAGCGATATCAGGACTCACATTCCTGACAGCATGCCATAGTTTTAGCAAATCATCATTCTTCGTGCGCCATGGTTTATCAAATTCATGGATGCACTTATCAGGCAAGAAGTCTCGAGCCAATGAAAACCAGTTTCCAAACTTAATGGACTCAATCTGTCTCACATCGCCAACAAGCAATAGCAGTTTAAACCGATTAGAATCAATAATAGATCTCATATCGCTATTGCAGACAGTGCTGCATTCGTCAACGATTAAGATGTCGCAATCTGGCACACGATTCAAATACTTCGCGACGGTCATAAATTCGCAATTCTTATCATTTATTTTTCTTCTAAGACTATCTACGGCAGGATTTGTATTAGCGATAGCAAGTTTGCTTTCATTTTGCAGAAAAGCGCAAACGATGTTGACCATGGTTGTTTTTCCGGTACCAGCCGAACCGTAGATGAACGCGACGCTCGTTTCGGCAAACATGGACTTTAGAGCATCTATTTTTTCTGAATCATCCAACTTGCAGCTTGGATCTTTAAGCCATGATTCACATAAAGCAGTATAGCCTTTGACCCCGGCACCAGACAGTTTTAAAAGCCCGCGTATAATACAAGTGAGTTCGTCTTCGACTCCCTTAACAAATAGATGCCCGTTCTCATGCACGAGATCCCTTGAATGATGTCTAAAATACAAAGCGCTATTAAATGAAGCAATCAGTTCATCAACATCCGAGAAGGTTGTAATTTCGGTATCCCTAAGATACAGAGCATTAGAATCGATTGTCTCCGCGGTCACCCTACGAGCAAGAAAGTTATCTTCATACGGATCTGGATCAATACATTGATACAAATCCTCGACAGCGACTACATGCCCAATAAGACTCGTGCAATACGGCTGCCGATCAAAGGGGGCACAGCCGTTTTTCAAATAAAGGTTACCGAGACGGCTATTCGGACTTACAGTCAATTGTTCCTCTATAACCCTGTTACGAGGTTTAGACAAAAGATACTTTAGAACATTAGATCCATTTGAGCCAGCACTCAAAAACTCATGCGCAGAGCTAAGCAAGGTGTGTACCGGACAGGCATTTCCCGAAGATGCTATCTCCCCCATCACAGAAATAAACTCGTCATCAGGGAGTAGAGCAATGTCGCAAAGCGTCATCCCGGTATGGGTCATTAGGTTCATAAGTGATCTATAGCTAGTGTATTGGCCAGTAAGCCACACTGCATCAGGGCCTCTAAGTATCTTTATAAGATTATTCAACTCACAGGGGCGTACTGAAACCGCATATGCATCAACAATCGTAACAGGAAGAGTAAAGCCAAGACCGTCGATACTCGTGCGCTTAGTCGAAACCACCACTGAATAATTAGTGGGCATTCTGAAAGATGAATAAACAAGTATACGATCAAATTTGCTACAAGAATCGAATGCGGGGACAAGTGTCGTCTCATAATAGACAGAATCCCCAACAAAGAAAGGCTTAGCAGCTCTAACGTAAAAACGGTCCTTCTCAATTTCAACAGCATTGGCGTTCATGAAATCATTGATTTTATGAGCTATCTCTTCATGGTATTTAGTCAAACCGGGATCGGTGTCTAGGGGAATCTTACTCAAGTTGGCAAGAATTGTAAGACCAAGCTTATCGAATGCGTAACGTTTTAAGCACAGCAAATTCTCGTAATACTTCAACAAAAGGCGCTCTGCAGAATCTTCGCTTGGAACATAGTGCGAAACGACCTTCTGTAAATAATGATGGAACTTAGCAATAAACCGGGTCTCGCTGCTTCTGTTCATATCTTTAATAACAGCTGAACATAATTTAAAATAATCGCCTTCGATGGGCTTATTGCCGTAAGTTGCATACATTGCAATATGCTCAACAAGATGACGTAGGTAACCCACAACGTCTCTTGAAACAGCGGACCTGCCCTCAAATTCAAGTCGATCAATCGAATGCTCCACAGCGCTGTTTGCATTGCAAAGCTCTTTAAGAGGGTTTCTCATAAGCCTCGGTCCTCCATCGTAATTTTCGACCCCGCAATATGGCTTAACGGCCAAGAAATCTTTACATCGATTAAGATATCAATCCGATGTCCATCAATAATGATAGCCGCACCAAAACAACACTTCCGAGCCAAACGACGAAGCTGGGTAACGCATAATTTCTTTCGCAAATTGACAACCGTATAGCGGAACACGGCCCACGCCCCGTCATATGATTTCTAGCGACCAAACAACAAATCACCGACGAAGGGGCACGGACCACGTCTGCGAACATCGTATCAGTCGACGAGGAGTCGCTGCGCAACGACATGGAGGATCTGGTGAGGAAGACCGTCGAGGAGACGCCCAACGCGCTGCTCGACGAGGAGGCGTCCGAGCTCTTCGGGGCCTGGCGCTACGAGAGGGCGGCGGGCCGGGAGACCCACCGCAGCGGCCACTACACGAGGAGGCTCGTCACGGGCGTCGGAGAAATCGAGCTCAGCGTGCCGAAGCTCCGCGGGGCGGCCGCGAGGGCGGTGCGCGGCGGGTTCGCCGAGACGCTGGCCAGCACGGGATTCCCGCCTGAGCGCTGGCGCCAGATCAGGACGAACGACGGGATCGAGCGAATCAACCGCGAGATCAGGAGGAGGACGAGGGCCGTCGGGACCTTCCCGGACGGCAGCTCGGCCCTCATGCTGGTGACGGCGAGGCTGAAGTACGTGGCGGAGCGCGAGTGGGGCAAGAGGAGGTGCCTGAATATGTCGAAGCTGGAGGAGATGGACGAACTGAAGGGAAAGGCGGAGGGCTAGAAGAGGACGGGGCCGAGGACAGCAAAATCAATTTGCAAAAGAATCTTGACGGTACCCCTCCCCAACATTCCCCAGAAAGTTCCCTGATGTTGACTGGGGTTCCCGTAAAATAAACCCAGTAAAATATGTGCGGAGTGCTGGCCTGGAGCTGCCTTCGAACCCTATTGGCTGCTCACCGAGAGGCTCCGCTATGAAACGACCCCTTTACTACCTGCTCTGCGCGATCGCGTGCACGTCCATGGTCAGCTCGACGATGCTCATGGCAGCCGTCGCGGAAGCCATCCAGCCTCAGGCAGCCGCCGAGCAGCAAGCGCAAGCTGACGCCACGAGCAGCGACACAGGCAAGGCCGAAGACGGCACCAACACAAATACGACAGCAGATACCGCAGAGGACAGCACCGCAACATCCACCGGCACCAGCGCCGTCAACACGGAAAGCGCCGACGGCACCGCCGCCGCAACCGGCACCCCCGCCCCATCCCTCCGAGCCCAAGCCAACCCCACGCCTGAGGCCATCTCCACCACGTCACAAACCACCTACGCCCACTCCGCCACCGCAAGCCAAAACGGCGTCACCTTCACCGTCTCGTGGAACGACGCCCCCGCGGGCACCGCGACGACCTTCCACGTAACCCAGACCAACGGCTCGTCCCAGGCCAAGGCGCGCATGGACGTGCCCACCTACTGGGACGGCGGCAGCCAGGAAAGCGTCTGCGACCCGTCGCGCCCTGCATGGGCCAGCTACTACAGCCTGGGCACCGCGGGCCACGACTTTACCTTTGACTTCACGGCGTCGGGCACGTACCGCATCCACTTCTACTTTATGGACAACGACAGAAACGACCCCCAAAACGACAAGGGGATCTACTACCTGCGCACCACGGCGGAGGTGACCGTAAACGACGCTGCCCGCCCAAGCGTCACGCAGATCGTCAACAATGCCGTAGCCCAGTGCCGCCAGGAAACCTCCGGCTCGGAATACGACATGGCTCTGTGGCTCCACGACTGGACGCTCGACCAGCTGGAGTACGACCACAGCCTCAACTGGTGCTCAGCAGAAAGCGGCCTCACGCGCCACCAGGGCATCTGCGAGAGCTATCAGCGCATCTACTCCAAGCTCCTTGACGCCGCGGGCATCGCCAACGGCCGCATCACCGGCAACGGCCACACCTGGAACGCTGTAAAAATCGACGGCAAATGGTGCCAGATGGACCTAACCTGGGACGACACCAGCGACAACTGGTACAGAGACCCGGAGCAACGCCTTACCGTTGCGCGTGCGGTCTACTCCGGCTCCCCCGTGCTTCTGCTCGATAAATGTACAGCGGCCCTCGACCCCAAGACCGAGCGAGAAATGCTGGATCGCATGCGAAATCTCGGCCGTACCGTCATCATCGTCACGCATCGTACTGCTGCGATTTCACGGAGGTGAAGGACAGCCTTGTGCTGAAGTCACTAACAACCGCATAGGAGGCCACAGAGACAGATAGTTAGTTGATAGGAAGGCCAGACACAATGTTCAGGCCGAAGCCAGCTGAGACAATGGGCGCAGACACGACACAGCCTAGACCGTCTTCAACGCGCACACCATAAAGGACTAGTACCCGAGGCTTGGTGGCGAAGATTAAACGGATTCGGCCATAGACGGGATTGCAGGCAAGGTCGATACGGACGAGGCAATCATACGGCAACACCACAATCCTGCCATCAGCAAAAGGCACCGAGTCCATGGCGGTCTCAGTGCCTAAGCGTCAAATTAACGGTATCGTTTCGTGCTATTCAGCAGCGCGCAAACGAAGAAATACTCACAGGATATCCAGCCATCCCAAAGTGACCGTATACATATTATCGCCTTAGCGTGTATAGAAAGCGTACAGCCTTCCACGGAAGAAGACGACGAATCCTCGCCGTAACACTCAACCGCGGCTTAAGAAGCACCCCAAATGCCTTATCGTAATCTCCTTCGGCAACTGCTTTCTCTACTTCTTTGGCAAGTTGTTCTTGCTCTTCAGATCGCTTGGTCGGTCCAGCCAGATTGCCATTCCGCGCAATCACATTCTCAACAGTTGAATCAATCCATTCACATTTATCAATGCAATAATCATTGAAAAACTCATTCGCCTCTATCGAATTAATAAGCACTGCTGAGACTCCGCGCTCATCGTAGAAATCCGGATGGCAATCCTCAATTCCCCAAAAGTCACCGACTGTAAAGTCTCCGGCACGCTCTATTCGAGCAAAGGGGCAACTATAGCAACATTTACGATATATAATGCCCTTTGCAAACGCAGAGTAGTAGGGGTCATCGCTTGCCTGCCCAAGCTTCTCATGCCGTTTACCAGATCGGTAGTAGTAGTAGTAGTAGTAGAGCCCCCATCCCATTAGCTTATTTCTAAACTCATAGCCGTGGATGCCGTCATCCGTCCGCTCAATTGCTGAAAGCCAGCTGATGTACGCTTTGAAAATCTCTTGTCCAGGGGTGCCGTGACAAATCAAGTCGACACAGACAAGGGAGCCCGGCAGATTGGTTACATTTCTTTTTTTCAAATAGGACCTCAGCGCCGCAATCTGACAGGGCGTGCCGGAATACAGGACATCCACGCCTCTGCTCAGGTAGTCATAGCATTCTCCATAGGTATCCGCTACATCGCTGCGAACGTATTTCGAACCTTGCAAAGCGCGCAATTCTGAAACGTTCTTTGCACAGACGTGCTCAACCCTACCAGATTTAAGAAGAGCCGCACCAAACACAACTCCCCCCCTGTTGAGCATTGCATGCGCAAGAACGACAAAAGCGCCGCCAGAGGCGGAAGAGGCAATACTCGCGTCATCAGTATTACGAAGCGCGATAACTCGTAATGGCGCATTAAGCAATGAAGCGAACGAGGAGGATTCGGAACGGGTATTCATCGGCCACCAACCCCCGTCAATGAAACGGCCTTCTTAAGAAACTTGTCAGTATCACATCTCGCGGCAGCCAGCTTTTCCGCTACGCCATCATAAACAACGTCTTCTAAAAGCAGACGGTCTCTCGATTCCACAGAAAGCCACCTATCTCGAAGGCCGCATATACCCAAAAGATTGTCAATTCGAGTATTAAAATTGCCTCTGCAATAAACCGCAAAGTTACGTTCCAACATCGTAGAGAATGCAGTCACATGAAAAGAGTCAGTAATGACCATGCTGGCACCCTTAATAAGACCGACAAGCTCCTCGACTTCTGGAATAAAAACAGGGGAACCGCCCTCGCGTACCTGATCATAGCGAAGGCAAACGCGCCTCAACTTAAGTCCACGGCTCCTCGCAAATTCAGAAGCAAAGCCGTCGATCACACGGTCAGGATGCAAGCGATAAAGAAGTACGTAGCCTTCTTCACCGACAAGTTTTTCATCGGCGAAATCGGACCAGAATTCTTTCCCCATTGCAAGTGTTGGATCGAGAACGCGCTGCGCTTTAATCCCAAGGCTCGCGAGCAAGTCAACGGCGCTCTGCTCGCGAACAGAAATCATGTCATAGCGACTGAGCTTGTCAGCTAAATAACTCGCTTCACTATCATCAACGCTCGTATTCCCGATGCTTGCCGCATAAGAAAACTTAGGCTTATCGTTCGGAACGAAGTCGAGATAGTAGGCTGGCAGAATACCCCCATTGAGCGTAGAATTCCAAGTTTGATCGCTACCGGTGCAATAAGCATCCGCAACAGGAAGATCCTCAAGCAGCTCATCATTAGAAAGATATCTCTTGTGTGTCAGACTGATACGACGGTCAAGAAAGCCGTTGAACACTGTTTCCCATCTTTTGACCGTCGGATACAGTATGGGTCGCGCAATAATATTTAGTGGGAAAGAATGATTGTTAGCATGTAGCGACAATAGATTCTCATCAAGATTGTCGGCTCGCCAATAATCGATGACTTCGACCTCACACCCAAGCTGCCTCAGCTTTTCCTGAGTAGCAAATGTCTGAAGTACTGAACCGTAGTTTTTTACAGCATGTAATGTAATAACATCAATTTTAGGCACAATACGCGTCCCTTCAATTTGTACGGATTATCGGAGCGATGTTCAGGTCACGACTCTGCGTCACGATACTGTCAGGGGGAATATCTCTTGCAACGACAACATTTGCCCCCACAACGCAGCCATCTCCAATCGTCACTCCCTTGAGCACAACAACGTTGGTGCCCAGCCAGCAGTTATCCCCAATTTTGATAGAAGCACTTTTGTATCCCTGTTCTGCCAGCCGAGAAAAACCAGAAAAACGGTGATTATGATCGTAGACAGTCACGTTTTCGCCAAATAAACAGTTTCTGCCAATCTCTATCCTTTTCATACAGTTGAGAGAACAACCGTTATTAAAAAAGGTGCCGTCACCAACAACCAACGAACCTTCGGGGCCCAGCCTCAGCCTCATAACGTCACGTGAGGAAACACAGTCCCCGAACTCAACTCGCCCAGGATACTCAAGACTCCAAATAGCAATTCGAATCTTTGTCTGGAGTGAATTCTTTAGATTTCTAAGTCTAATTAATATATTCATTTAGACCCCCTTTTAATGGGATCGCTTCCAAGCAGATTGTATTTACAGACATAAATGGCCCTAAATGCAAGTAAAACAAACTCACAGAAACAACGAAGCGTTGCAACCGCGACAATGCCGAAGGCTCCAATTATATAAAGAGCCCCGAGGCCAAGAAGAAGCAATACG
Organism: Collinsella sp. CLA-ER-H9; assembly: GCF_040092295.1. Classification (NCBI taxonomy): domain Bacteria; kingdom Bacillati; phylum Actinomycetota; class Coriobacteriia; order Coriobacteriales; family Coriobacteriaceae; genus Collinsella; species Collinsella sp. CLA-ER-H9. Next base: position 12,590 of record NZ_JBBNLV010000013.1, on the reverse strand, counting down.
GTTGCAGTCAATGAAGTTCGAGTCATCTCTTCAACATAGCCTGCTGCACCAAGCAGAGGCCAACCAAGAAGAATGACAGGAAAACCAAAGAAGAATAGAGGGGCAAGACAAGCAATAACGTATGAACCCGCCACATAATCAATGCCTCCCAGAAGAAGCATGATCTGGTCAGAAAGGAAGAAGACCACTGCAGCGATAAGCAGTGCGACTGGGGTCGCCAGCATCAACATCCTTCTCGCGAGCTTTTGGTCATATTCATTAATCATATGTGGGTAAAGAGCGTTGGTCAGAGGCGTATAGAGCGCGTTTACGGCATTTGCAACAGTCATACCAAGGCTCCAATAAGAAACTACCGCAGAATCGGAAATCCAAAGCCCCACAGCGATTGTCGTCGCAGAAGACATAATGGTCCCTGAAACATTTGACAAGAAATAAAGAGCAGATCCTTTAATGGAAGCCCAAATAGACTGCAGGCTTGGCATTCCGATGACCAGTCCGAAATCTCGTGAAAGTGAGGCAAAAGATAGGACAAGCGCAACAAATGCGGAAATGACATCAAGCAAACCGACAAGCCAAAGGTCATTTGGGCCCTTAACGAGAGCAAACGTGAGTACAGTCGCAAGAAGCTTTGAAATGACATAGCGTGAAGTCAAAATACCAAGTTTTTCATATGCCATAAAAATAAAATCCGGCATGAGAACAGAAAAACAGATGCTCAGATAGCACAGAAAAGTAAACGGAATGTTTTCGCCCATAAGTGGAATTGCGACACACATACCGAAGATGATTGGGAAACCGATGATCTGAAGCACTAGCTTTGAAGCCAGAATGCTACCAATTGTCTTTTCAACGCGTTCCACATCATCTTTAAATCCGGCAACAAGTTTAGCGCCATGAAGGTTAAAGCCAAACTCAAGAAGCAACTGGGCAAAAGACATCACAGCCAAAACATAGGCACGTACAGCATATCCCTCAACACCGAGAACTCTGGTCAAATAGGGCAAAGTTACAAAAGGAAGGATGTACTTTGCAAGTTGCAAGGCATACTGCGCTGCGGAATTTTTCAAGAAGGTTTTTCGATGCTCGTTAACCATTATTCTCCATCTTTGAATTCAGTCCCAAATAAAGAGCCCAGGTAAACCTGAGGATCGTTTTCTCGTCTGACGCGCTTAACTCCGCTCTTGGACCAGGATTCCCATATCACCCGATTAATAATGAGACACTCGTTTAGCACTTTCGTGATGGCTGGCACGGACAAGGGGTTGAATAAGATCCCGTCCTTTCCAATCAGCTCTGGTATGCCTCCTCGATTAGAACCCAAGCAAACAGTACCGCAGGCAAGAGCCTCAAGAACAGTGGTCGGATAGTTCTCGATCCAGAGGGAAGGAGCAATAAGATACTTTGCCTTGACAATTTCCTCCAAAGTTTCCTCGCGAGATAGTTTGCCAAGAACGTTGATTCCGTTCGCATCCTCCAGTAGAGAGGTAAATGTCTCCTCGTAATCCCTCTCAACAGATCCAATAATCCGAAGGCGCCATCCTGCCCGAGCTAAGTCAGAGGATTTCCATGCTTTGATAAGATTCGTACAGCCTTTTCGTTCTGCAACGGCGCCAACATAAACAATGACATCATCGCGTTCACTAAACGACAGACACGACACCTGTGGCGCTTTAAAGGGATTGCGAACGCAGTCCGCAGCGATGTTGTTCGCAGCACAGGTCGTAACCAAGAACTCACTGGGCGACACCAGCCTATCGAATGCATGGCGTCGAGCAGAGTTTATCCTATTCATTAACAATCGCTTTAGCTTATCTTGAAAGTTAAGACAGCATTTATCGCCGAAACAATTCTCAGCGCAATAACCCGAGCATACTGATCCATCATCGTGAATGCACCACGACCTTGGACAGACCACACCATAGTCATGCAAAGTCTGCAGGCTAGTAACTGATGGATGCCTAGCACGATATGCACTAATAGCACTGCAAATAGAAAGCATACTGTTAACCGCGTTATGCACATGGATAACCTCAGGCTGAAAATCCTCAATGAGTTGTAGAAGATCACTCCTAAGCGCGCTGTCGCCAAACAGGCGAATACGCAGTTTCCAAGCGCTCCCCCCGTCAATGGGATAGTTATGATGATCTGGGAATTCAGACTTAATGAAATTAGGGTCAAATGTAATTGTTCTTACATCAAAACCAGCATTCAAACAAAGCTGGACTTCATCCCTAAAGACATTTTCGGCACCACCGCATTCATATAGCTCATTAGCGATAAGAAGCCTCATAAGTGACGACCACCATCTTCAATCAAAATACACCTATACTCAGCGACTCCATTACTATCACCGCTAAAATAAGTGTCATAAACCAGGCGCGATCCAAGAATAAGTGACAAAAAGACTGCAAGACCCAGCGATAGCAACTGTGTTTTGCAATACATACACAGGATTGGAATTAAAACGATATAAGCAACGGTGAAATACAAATCAAAACGCTCTGCATTGGGAATTGCAGCTGAACAAGATGCTGAAAAAAGAGCAAAAATTGCGGCGTTTATCAAAACACGATATCTTGAATCAAAATCAGGACTCTTACACTGAAGAAAGAGAGTTATCGATGCAACGAGAAGCGTAACAAAAAATTCAACGTAATAAATACGATTCTTAAAGTAACTGCTAGCGAAATAATCACCGCGACCGAATACGTTCGCAACAGTCTTAAGAAAAGAGGGCGCCACAAACCCAAGCGCAAATAAAATTACGGAAAGAAAGAGAACGGTTACTTGCGAATACTTTCTTCTAAATAAGAAATATAGTGGAAAATAAACAAGCGCAGTGAAGTGCAAGCTGGCCGCAAGTGAAATTAATACAAAGTAACGTGCTGGTTCTCTACTTGCAGCAAAACGAATCGCAAAAGCAACAATCGCAAGAGCAGCTGCTTGTCGAATGCCACTCAACGAAAAGAGCCATACCTGACTTAAAAAAAGCAATAATAACGAAAATGCAACGTTATTAGTCCATTCAAGTATAAACTTATACATAAAATAATGAAAAATCAAAGCCATGATTGCAAAAACCCAGAAAGAGCTTCCGTGAAAGAAGCCCACGAGAAAATTGATTGCAAGATAGCCAGGTTCGAATCTAGAATAATTCCATGAGCGTCCATGAAGCACTGACTGATAACCATAGTCATAGACCCAGAGGTAGTCCGTACCAATGCCATAGCGAAACACAGATACAAGTAATATAGGGAGTACGGGTAGCCATAAAAGAAGATTGTTGCTGCTAGATCTTCTATTACGACAAAAAAGCATAGACAAAAAAATAGATAGAGCAAATGCCCCGCAGTAAACAGGCATAAAGTACCTACCTAACTGAATCAATGTTAATAAGATTCATATACTGTTCGGCAATCGCATCCCAGTTAAAGTCAGGCAAATATCTTTCTGCAATCTCAGAGAGCTTATTTCGATCAACGTCGCCATTGACGACATCGATCATGCGCCCGATTAACGAATCCTCATCTTTTAAATCAAAGAACAGCCCATAATCTCTGGAGATCTCGCGATTGATCGGGATATCACTCAAGATAATAGGAAGCCCAACACTCATGCACTCAATCTGGGCAAATCCAAATCCCTCATAGACAGTCGGGAAAACAAAAGCCGCAGCTTCGTTATAAAGCCTATTCAAATCTGAATCACTTACGTATCCGGTGAAGAGGATATCGTTGCCATATTTTGACTCACGCGCTTTGGCGATGAATTCTTCACCGCCGTAACCGAGACGTCCAGCAAAAACCATTTTGTAGTCTTTCGCAAGCTCATGTTCTTTGAGCTTAAGGAACGCATCGAGAACAAGCCCGACGTTCTTCCGCTTTTCAATCGTACTTACGAACAGAAAGAACTTCTGAGGTGTAAGCAAAGATAGAGTTGCATTTTCATAGGGGTCAGGACAAAAATCTTTATGGATGCCTTCATAGAGACCAAGCCAAGTGTAGGCAATCTTTGATGAGTAGCCCGGAAAGAAATCAGCTATCTCCTTCTTTACCGATTCGGAAATCGTAAGAACAAGATCGGATTTCTTCACGCTATTGCGTATCATCGCTCGATTGTAATAACGATACGCCGTGGGAAGAGTATCGGGATGAAGGAACGAGACCATATCTGGAATGCAGCAAACGACCTTGCAGGGAAGCCTTCTATACGGTATGGCATAATTTGTAAATAAGACAGCATCATACTTTCCGGCAAGCTGATAAAACTCGCCGGAATTAACGTATTTAAGGTAGTCAAATCTATTTGACTTACGACTGGAACTCGCCGGCTTCCACGAAATTAGATCGACGTCGATATCATCACGCCTCGAAAGCGCCTCATAGAGATACTGGCTGTATTTCCCGATTCCAGTCCCAAGGGAAATCTGCATTCCATCATCAATCAATAGCTTAAGCGACATTTGCATCCCCCTTCGCATCTTCAGAACTCTCAAACCCCAAGTAGCTGAAGTTTTCAAGAGACTTTTGCCAGTCGAATATTTCAATCGCCTTCCGACGAGCAGATGAGGCCAAACGTATAGCAAGGTCCTTATCATCAAGAAGCCTTCGTACCGCAGAGGCTTGTCCCGTAGCGCCATCGACAACAAAAGCATCAACGCAATCAATAAGGCCAATACCTTCATTACCGATAGCGTTCGTTACTATGGGCACGCCAATTGCCATTGCTTCAAGAATCTTTGTCTTGATTCCGGTTCCGTATGCAATGGGTGCCAAGAAGACACTTGTAGATCGAAGGGCAGCACGAGTATCTTCAACCCTACCTAAAAACCTGATCTGATTGTTACTCTTAAACTCGTCAATAAGGTCTTCGCTGGCAGTTCCGACAACCTCAAGCATCACATCAGGCCCTATAAGCGGAAGCACCTCATCTGCGATATAACGAAGGGAATCCGCATTCGCAGCCGCGCGCATATCACCAAGGAACGAAACAACACCAGGTCGGGGAGAAGGCTCTGGGCCGGACGTGTAGAACGGGCAATCTACGCCCAAAGGAACTGCAATGATATTGCTATTACCTGTTTCAGCAGTCAGTCGCTCCGCCTCAACTGGAGAGACGAGAACAACGTAATCAAATTGTTTGGGAGCATCATGTTCCAGCCTGCGCATGCGAGCAGATTCAGTTCCAAGAACAAACTTCTGAAGCGTGGAATTAGACGCAAGTTTCGCCACCCCGCCCTTAAAGTTGGCAGTGTACTTGCCAGCAACACCGCCAGTTTTATTAAGTGTGTTCAGACTATTAAGTTGCCGTTGGTAACGTACGGAAAACGAATCCTCCATGTACAGCACTTTTTTACAAGGTAGGTCCGAAATGGCATCAATATATGGAGAAAGTCGAGGTAAATCAATGAAAACGTGAGAGGGCTTCAGCTTAACCGTAAGGTCCCTAAGTTGTTTAGCTACTGCTTTGGACTTGAATAGGGCACACTGAATAGGCCCCCCGCAAACACCCTTTGCAAGAGCCGTTGTAAGATTTTTCACAATCGTTTTCTTGTCAGGTTTATTGGCAAGCGCAACACTTGAAATAAAATCGGGGCGCGACAAAACCGACTGCTCGTCTTGGCCTGCTTCCAAGAATGAGAGGACATGGACATCGCAATCGTACTCTGAAACGAGCCCCTTACAATAATTTGTCAAAACAACCTTATGCCCATCGTTGGCAGGCCAAAAAAATCGATCCGTAAAGAAAAGGACTTTTTTCCTTTTTGTCATCTTCCTATTTCCAATTATCTCATTAGGCAACAACGAAACCGTCGTACATTTCTCGCAGCGTATCCTCGATCTTCCTTTTTGGTTTCCAGCCCAACTCCTCATTGATTTTTGAATAATCACAGCAAATGCTCGCTGTGTCATTCGGTCGAATAAGAGCGGTATCGATTTCAACCTCAATAGGTTGACGACAAAAGCTTTTGATGGTTTCCAACAAGTCGCACAGAGGTAGCGCACGCCCACTTCCGACGTTATATACCTCACCAGCACGTCCGCTTTCCATAATCAGACGATATGCGCGCACAACATCACGGACATCACTAAAATCTCGCGCCACGCTAATATTTCCCACAGTCACCCTGCCGGGTTTAGCTGATTTCTCGATTTCGGCAGCCTGTCTACACCAGCTTGGGAGAACAAACGCCGGGTTTTGCCCAGGGCCAGTATGGTTAAATGAACGCGTGAGACAAACCCCGAGACCAAATTCTTTTGCATAGAGTGCAGCAAAACATTCCTGGGTAGCTTTGGATATTCCGTAAGGATTATTGGCAATCGTAGAATCGCTCTCACAAAGTGGTCCGTCTTTGGGCGCGTACTCCTCCGATGATCCGACAAGCAGCACACGCACACTAGTTTCCTGAGCGCGCGCCGCCTCCATGATATTCAGAGCACCTTCAACGTTTATACGCATTGTAAGCGCAGGGGCTCTCCAGCTCTGCCCCACAGAACTTATAGCAGCGAGGTTTACGATGTAGTCGGCGTTAGACTCGGATACGAGGGACAAAACGCCTCTCGCATCCGAAAGGTCACAGGGATAATATGCAGAAACTTCCGAAATTATACATTTTTCATGCAAATCAGAGCCTATGACCTTATAGCCCGCAGAAACAAGTTCGTGAACAAGAAAAGTGCCCACAAACCCGTTAACGCCGAAGATGAGAACGCGCCTCCCCATTAGGCCAGCTTCGCTTCTCGCTCGGCGATCTCAAGATCGTGCTCTACCATGATGCGACAAAGCTCCTCGCAGCTGGTCTTTTGGGGGTCCCAACCCAGGACCGTCTTTGCCTTAATAGGATCGCCCCACAGGTTGACGACATCGGTCGGGCGATAGAAGTCGGGATTGACACAGACGAGCATCTTGCCGCTCGCCTTGTCATAGCCCTTCTCCTCCAAGCCCTCGCCCTCCCAGCGGAGGTCGATGCCGGCGTGCTTAAAGGACCACTCCGTGAACTCGCGCACGGAGTGCTGCACACCCGTGGCAATAACGTAGTCATCGGGCTCATCCTGCTGCATGATGAGCCACATGCACTCCACGTAGTCCTTCGCATATCCCCAATCGCGGAGGGAGTCTAGGTTGCCGAGCTCAAGATGGTCCTGGAGTCCCTTGGCGATACGGGCGGCCGCTAGAGTAATTTTGCGTGTTACGAAGTTCTCGCCACGGCGCTCGGACTCGTGATTGAAGAGGATTCCGTTGACCGCAAACATGCCGTAGGCCTCGCGGTACTCCTTCATCATCCAAAAGCCGTACTGCTTGGCGACCGCATACGGGCTGTACGGATGGAAAGGGGTGTTCTCGTTCTGGGGAACCTCTTCGACCTTACCATACAGCTCGCTCGTCGAAGCTTGGTAAATCCTGCAGGACTGATCCATGCCCAGCATATGGACAGCTTCAAGGATGCGCAGCACGCCCAATGCGTCGCAGTCACCGGTGTACTCGGCCGCGTCAAATGAAACACCAACATGGGACTGGGCGGCGAGGTTATAAATCTCGTCAGGACGAACTTCGCCCACAATTCGAATAATGGAGCTAGAGTCCGTTAAGTCACCATCATGAAGGATGATGGAGCCTTCTGATAGCAGATGATCAATCCTGTTCGTGGTGTGAACCGAGGAGCGACGGACAATTCCGTGCACCTCATAGCCCTTGTCCAAAAGCAACTCGGCAAGATAGCTGCCATCTTGACCAGTAATGCCAGTGATAAGTGCCTTCTTCATCTCAAAATCCCTTTCAACTGTGAACTAATTCCAAAAAGCGCCTAAACGCTCAATGTCCTCTTTAACAAGCGTCTCGCCGTGCTGGACCTCGATTACATGCAGGTCCCCACAAAGTGCCCGCGCAGAATGCGGCGTGGTCGCGGGAATCTGAACGACGGAGCCCGCGCGCACCTGCTGCACCAGACCGTCCAACACAACCTCGCCAGTGCCGGAGATGACTGTCCAGACCTCTCCGCGGTTCATATGGCGCTGGTAGTCGAGCTGGCCACCCTCACGGATGATCAGCTCCTTGGTCAGTGCCTTGGCCCCGTCGGGGAAGACACTGCTGTCAATGACGCGGTACTCGCCCCAGGAGCGCTGCTCGTACATGGGGCGGCTCTCCGCGACGGCGTTGACCTCAGACTTGATGTTGGCCGACGCCTCCTTGCCGGAGACGAGAATGCCGTCGGGCGTCGCTACGACAACCGAATCGGAGATGCCTGCGACGACCATCGGAAAACCGGTCTCATTGATAACGTGAACGTTCTTGCACGTCTTAGAATCGACCACGACGCGGCCGGAGGTGTACTCCGCCATCTCGTCGGTTAGCGTGTTCCAGGTGCCCAGGTCCTTCCACTCGCCCGCGTAGGAGACCGCGCCGATGGACGACGCCCTCTCCACGACCTCGTAGTCGAAGGAGTTCTTGGGCAGCTCCGCATAGCGGGAGCGGAACTCATCGAAGATGCCGCAGGACAGGTACCTGGCGGTGAGGCCGGTGAGCCAGCCGAGCCTGAACGCGAACACGCCGCAGTTCCAGAGGGCCCCTTGGGAGATGAGTTCCCGTGCGGTCCCCTCGTCGGGCTTCTCGGTGAAGCGCTCGACTCGGCGGGGCCAGCCCTCACCCGTCGCAGGCACGATGTAGCCGTACTTGCCGCTGGGGTAGGTGGGCTCCACGCCCATGAGGACGAGCTCGGCGAAATCCGACTGGACGGCCTCGTCGAGCTTGACGACGCTGTCGTAGTACGCCTGGTCCGCGTAGCTGTCGATGGGCATGACGATGACGGTGTCGCCCTCGCCGGCACCCTGCTCGAGCGCGAGATGCGCACACGCGAGCATGATGGCCGGGGCGGTGTCGCGGCGCTCAGGCTCGAGCACCAGCGCGTAGCCGCCCTCCACCTGGCGGCGGATGGACTCCTCCTGGCTCGCGCAGGTGGCGATGGTTATATCGATGTCGGCGTCGACGGCGCCGATCTGTCCGAAGACGCGCTGGACCATGGAGACGTGGTTGCCGTCCGCATCGCGCAGAACCTTGAGGAACTGCTTGGAGCGGGTGCTGTTGGAGAGCGGCCACAGGCGCGTGCCCGAGCCGCCGGAGAGCAGGACGAGGTGGATCATTATCGGGTTCCTCCCAAGATTGACTTGGCGTCCGCGACCAGCGCGGCGAGCTTGGCCTCGGACTCGGAGCGGTCGGCGCCCTTCGCGAACACGTAGGCCTTGGCCTTGGGCTCGGTGCCGCTGGGACGGAACAGGACGCGCGAGCCGTCGGCGAGCCTGAACTCGAGGACGTCCGCCTCGGGAAGGCGCTGGGGCTCGTCGGACGGGTTGACGACGGGCATCGGCGCGCCCTGGGCGTAGTCGATGCGCTCCGCGACGGCGGTGGCGCCGATCTGCGCCGGAGCGTGATCTCGAAGACCGGACATCATCGCGGACATGTCGGACGCGCCCTCGGGTCCCTCGTATGCCTGACCGAGCAGAGCGCTCGACCAGTAGCCGTATTCCTCATAGAGGCGCTCCATGGCCTCGTAGAGGTCCATCCCCCTCTTCTTCCAGTGGGCAGCGAGCTCGCAGATGAGCATGGAGGCGACCACGGCGTCCTTATCGCGCACGGAGGTGCCCGCGAGATAACCGTAGGACTCCTCGAAGCCCATGAGGAAGTCGTTCTCGCGCCCCTCGGACTCCAGCACGCCGACCTGCTCGCCGATGAACTTGAAGCCGGTGAGCGTGCGGCGCAGCTCGAGGCCGCGGGCACGCGCGACGTCGTCTGCCATGGGCGCGGAGACGATGGTGGTGCAGGCGACCTCGCGACCCATGTCCGCATCGGACCCGTCCGCCTTGGAGGCGAGGAAGTCGAGCAGGAGCAAGCCCACCTCGTTGCCGGTGAGCAGCCTGTATTCCCCGGCATGCGGAACGGCGATGCCGACGCGGTCGGTATCCGGGTCGGTCGCCAGGAGCAGGTCGGGCTTCACCCTGTCGCAGTACTCAAGCCCGAGTTTCAGCGCCTCGCGCACCTCGGGGTTGGGATACGAGCAGGTCGTGAAGTCGCCGTCGTGCACGCACTGCTCGTCGACGGTCACAACATCGGCCACGCCGATTCCCTCGAGCACTCGGGACACGCACTCCAGGCCAACGCCGTGGAGCGGGGTGTAGACGATGCGGAGCGCCGAGCAGTCCTCGCCCGTGGAGACCTCGAGCGTCTCCTCTATGTAACGGTCAAGAACTCTCTCGGGAACCCACTGCACCAGCCCCTCATCCAGAGCTCTATCGAACGCCATCGCTTTTACGCCATCGAAGCAGTCGACGGGGTCGATGGCCGCCTGGATGGCCTCCGCCGCCTCGACGGTAATCTGGCAGCCGTCGGCGCCGTAGACCTTATAGCCGTTGTATGCCGCGGGGTTGTGCGAAGCGGTGATGTTGACGCCGGCCGAGCAATTCAACTCGCGGACGGCGAAACTCAATGCGGGCGTGGGCTCGACGCGCTCAAACAGATAGGATTTAATGCCGTTGCCTGCGAGCACCTCAGCCACCCGACGCACAAACTCCTCGGAACCGTGACGCGTATCCCGGCAAAGCGCAACAGACGGCCTATCAAAAGAGTTATTCAAGTAATCGGCAAGACCTTGCGTGGCCTTACCGACGGTATAGACATTAAGCCGGTTGGGACCGAGTCCGAGCTTGCCGCGTAGGCCGCCGGTGCCGAAAGACAACTCGCGAAAGAAAGAGTCCTTAATGTCGTTTTCGGATAGACCCTGCAAGTCTTCACAATGATTGCAGCATTCCATCCATCGCTGATACTTTTCGAAGATTTCCGTATTCAACAAAACAATCTACTTTCAAAATAGCCGAACATTCAATTGGCAGCAGAATGACTAGCTCGCTCCGCCACCGGTAAACACCTCAACAACAGTGAGAAGAACGATCTTGAGATCGGTAATGACGCCGCGCTTGGCGATGTACTCAAGGTCGCGGCGAACCATCCCGTCAAAATCAGTGTCATTGCGATCGGTCACCTGCCACCAGCCGGTGATACCCGGCTTCACGGCCAGGCGCTGCAGGTCGTACTCGGTGTACTCCGCCACCTCATTCGGCAGCGGCGGTCTGGGGCCCACGACGGACATCTGGCCCAGGAAAACGTTCAGGAACTGCGGGAACTCGTCGATGGAGTGCTTGCGGATGAACTTTCCGATCTTGGTGACGCGCGGGTCATTCTTCATTTTGAACATGGCGCCGGCGATCTCGTTTTGCTCCTTGAGCTCGGCGAGGCGCTCGTCGGCGTCCTTGTACATGGAGCGGAACTTCCACATGCGGAAGGTTGACAGGCTGCCGTCGGGGTAGGTCTGGCCAACGCGAATCTGGCTGTAAAAGGGATTGCCCTCGCTCTCCAGGCGGATGGCCGCGGCGAGCACAAGGCTGGGTACGGCGATGACGGCCAACACGCAGCCGCTGAACGCGATGTCGAACGTGCGCTTGACGGCCCGGTAGGCCAGGCGCGAGCGGTCCCAGTCCATGATGGATTGCATGGCCTTGTAGCGACCAGCGCCCTCGCGCCGGTCCATGGCCTGCGCAATCAGCGCGGCCCCCGCAGGCGCATTATTCTCTGTTACTTCTTTAGCAGCCACAATAAAACTCACGTTCCTGTCCCCAGGAACCCCCCCCCATCTATGAATCCAAAAACCAAGTAATTTGCCGGTGCAACGTCTCCCTTACGTTTTGATGGGAACGTCGAGCGGAAGCACTTCCCTAAAGCTGGAATCGCCTTCGCCTACGTCCACCAAGCACCAGCGTTTACGACGGTCGATCTTGTGCACACGGGCCTCTTGCCCCACCAAGGGCCCCTGTTCTATGTGCAGCACACCGTCTTCTATGCGCGCCACGCTGTTGCGCACCACGTCGTCGTCGTCGAGCACGCTGCGGTACCAGTCCTGTGCATCGTCCGGCATGGGCGCATAGGCCCGCTCCCTGCTGCCAGCAATGCGGCAGCCAAAACTCAACTGGGCCAAAGCCCTATCGAGCGCAGCGGCATCGTGCGTGGCGACGAAGAAGTATTCCTTGTACATGGGTTTGGTTTGGAGCGACCATGCGCCGTCCCGCTTAAACCAGAACTCCTTTTGCATCACAAAAGCGTTCTGCATCAGCTCGTGTGGGATAATACGGCGCACCTTTTCGCAGGTCTCGCGCTCTTTGCCGTTGGGGGTGTGGACCAGATACCAGCGGACGCGGCCGTGCTGGCTGTTGGTGGTGGCGCCGTTAAATGCGCCCGGCAGCCTCTCTTGGCGCCGTGCCGTCTGTTCCATGTTCTCGCCCCCTCTTTTGGATTTGCGATGCACGCAAATGCAAGGGCGTTTAGAACAGGCTTCTCGCTCGCAGCTAGGCGCAGTCGCAAAAGTACAGGTTTTTGTATCTTTCGACGTTGCTCATTATACGAGCAAACTGCTCACGTTTTCCCCCTTGATTATCGACTTTATCCGAACACCTCCCACATTCATCCGTACATGTACGGATGAATGTGGGAACCCGATACCCTGAGGGCCGGATCGGCCGGCCCCGGGAGATCGGAGGACGGCATGTCCG
>NZ_JBBNLV010000012.1:0-53262 GCF_040092295.1 Collinsella sp. CLA-ER-H9 | reverse complement strand
CCGGACATGCCGTCCTCCGATCTCCCGGGGCCGGCCGATCCGGCCCTCAGGGTATCGGGTTCCCACATTCATCCGTACATGTACGGATGAATGTGGGAGGTGTTCGGATAAAGTCGATAATCAAGGGTGCACATTATGGTCTTCACAGCTCGTGCATAGAGCAGCTGTCATCCTTTAGAACGTGGTAAGATAGCTATCCACGAGCGGGGCTCACCCGCGTGTTCCTTGAAAAGTCGACGGTTATCGGGTGTTTGCAGGCCCGACGCCATCCAGACTTTCCCAGCATTCGGGGGCGACTGGTTTCGACACGATAGCTCTGAGAGAGGAAGCAAGCCGAGGTCTCCTCGCCTCGTTAAACAGGGGTACCGTCAAATTGAATTGACAACAACTCTTCTTTTGAGCCTATGGCTCTCGCTGCTTAGTTTATAGCGGCGCGTCAACCCGGTGATTTCCCCGACACCGGCGCGACGTCATTTTAGGGGAATGCTCCTGCGCACGTAATCGGTATGGCGCAGGCTAAGACCGAACCGGTTAGGACGCCGCGAGCGTGTCGCTGCGCGCAAAGCGTCCGAGACAAAACCAGCGACTGAGCTTGGAGATGCCAATCAGGGGGCTTTCGTGGACCGGAGTTCGATTCTCCGCGCCTCCACCAATAGTTACAAGCAGGTAGGTAAACGCACCTACCTGCTTTTTTATTACTTACAGATACCGCGGAGAATCGAACTCTATGCAGGGCGCGAGCGTTAAGCAAACGCGAAGCGTTTGTAGCGAGCGGGCGAGGACGCCGACAGGCGGCCGAAGCCGGTGCGGATTTGCGAAGCAAATACGCGGATTCTCCGCGCAAAGCCTCGATTCAAAACGGATGCGATGTTTATTGAATTTCAGCTGGCCAAACCCCGCATCAACGGATCCCCCGTACCGCGGAGAATCGAACTCTGCGCAGGGCGCGAGCGTAAAGAAAACGCCGCAGCAACGCAGGGTGGGACGCGCTTTCCCGCCGACCGCCCCGTCCTCCGCAACTCCAAAACCAATGCGCTCTCTATCCCAAAACTGGGTAGAAGAAAGCCAAAACGAAACAGCAGGAGGTCAACATGACTGCAGAAGATAAAGCAAAGAACGCCGGCAAGGTCGCGCTCGTCCTGGAGGGCGGTAGTTTTCGCGGGCAGTTTACCGCAGGCGTGCTCGACGTCCTCATGGAGGCTGGCGTCGAGATTCCGGCGGTATATGGCGTATCGGCCGGTGCCCTCAACGGCGTGAACTACAAGTCGCACCAGATCGGCCGTGCCAACCGCATCAACCTGGCTTTCTGCAACGACAACCGCTTCATGGGTGCCGCATCGTTTGCGTCCACGGGTTCTATTGTGGGCTACGACTTTATCTTCAACGATGTCCAGGACCGCCTGGATCCCTTTGACAACGTGACGTTTGATGCGAGCCCCATCGAGATGTACGCCGTCGCGACGGACATGCTCTTTGGAACTGCCGCGTACCTGCCGGTCAAAAGCGCCGTGCTCGACCTCGATGCCGTGCGCGCCTCGACGTCGCTGCCGCTGGTGACGCCGCCGGTCGAGATTGACGGACACAAATACGTCGACGGTGGCGTAGCCGATTCGGTTCCCATCGAGCACGTGCTGGAGGAGGCGGGCTTCGATCGCGCGGTTGTCATTGTCACGCAGGACCGCTCGTACGAGAAAAAGCCCTACGAGTTTATGCCCGCCGCGCGCGCCCGCTATGCCGACTACCCCTACCTGCTCGAGGCTATCGAGACGCGCCACGACCGCTATAACATCCAGCGTATGCATCTGTGGAAGTATGAGCGCGAGGGCCGCGCACTGGTCGTTGCTCCGCAAAAGCCGGTCGAGGTCGGTCACGTTGAGCACGATCCAGCAAAGCTCCTCGACCTGTATATTCAGGGCCGCCAGGAGGCAAAGCGCTTGCTGGGAGATATCGAGGCATTTGTCGAGCGCTAGTGTCGCGACGTCATGACCCATGGACGACATGTGCAGAAAGTCTGGTCAGAACCAAAATACCTGTTGACTCGGGCGGCGAGCGGGGTAATATGGACGGGTTACTTGCAGAGCCCCGTGAATCTCTGTAACAACACGTACTGTACATGGAGGAGTCTAAGTGATTTCGAAATCGACTCACTACGCCAAGCAGGGCGAGGTCCAGCGCAACTGGGTTCTCGTCGACGCCGATGGTGCTGTCCTGGGCCGTCTTGCCACCCAGATCGCAATGATTCTGCGCGGTAAGAACAAGCCCCAGTTCACGCCCAACAGCGACTGCGGCGACTTCGTTGTCGTCATCAACGCCGATAAGGTCCAGCTTACCGGTAACAAGGCCGACACGAAGACCTATTATCGCCACAGCGGCTACAACGGCGGCCTCAAGGCTGAGAGCTTCCGCCAGGCTATGGAGAAGCACCCGGAGAAGGTCATCGAGCGCGCCGTTCGCGGCATGCTGCCCAAGACCACCCTCGGCCGTGCCCAGATGACCAAGCTTAAGGTCTACGCTGGTGCCGAGCATCCGCACGCTGCCCAGAACCCCACGAAGATTGAGCTGGAGGCTTAAAGATGGCTGAGAACACCGTTGTCTACCAGGGTACCGGCCGTCGTAAGAACGCCGTCGCCCGCGTCCGTCTCGTCCCCGGCACCGGCAAGGTGACCATCAACAAGCGTGACGCCGAGCAGTATTTCGGCCGTCATCAGCTCGTTGAGAACGCCCTTGCTCCCTTCAAGGTGACCGACACCGCCGGTCAGTTCGACGTTATCGCTCTGTGCGATGGCGGCGGCATCTCCGGTCAGTCCGGCGCTCTGCGCCTGGGCATCGCTCGCGCTCTTCTGAACGCTGGCGACTACCGTGCTGACCTCAAGAAGGCCGGTTTCCTTACGCGCGATGCTCGCGTGGTCGAGCGCAAGAAGTACGGCCTCAAGAAGGCTCGCCGCGCTCCCCAGTTCTCCAAGCGCTAAGGTTTTATCTCCTTTCGAGATACAATGTACAAGCGGGGCCTGCCGATTCCTCGGCGGGTCCCGCTTTTCTTTTTCGACTAGCGTGGGCGGTTGCATATCGCCTGCTAGGGAAGGAGCGATCCTATGCCCCAGAACATCTTCGGTACCGACGGCGTCCGTGGCGTCGCCAATGCCGACCTCTCGTGCGACCTTGCGTTTCGCCTGGGCCGCGCGGCGACCAAGTTTCTTGGTCCGGATATCTGCGTCGGCCGCGACACGCGTCTTTCGGGCACCATGCTCGAGAGCGCTCTGACCGCCGGCATCATGGCCGAGGGCGGCCGTCCGCACTGCTGCGGCGTCATCCCCACGCCTGCCGTGGCGCTGCTCACCGTCCAGAACGAGCTCGACGGCGGCATCGTCATCTCTGCTTCGCACAATCCGCCGGAGTTCAACGGCATCAAGTTCTTTAGCCGCAAGGGCATGAAGCTTCCCGACGCGGTTGAGGAAGAGATCAGCGCCTGGGTCATGTCCGAGGAGGCCATGGCTGCCGACACGTTGCCGACCGGCGCCGGCGTGGGTCACATCATCAAGATGAAGGACGCCCGCAAGGCATATGTCGATCATGCCATCAGCACGCTCGACGGCCTTAAGCTCGACGGCCTGGTTGTTGCCGTCGACTGCGGCCACGGCGCTTCTTGCCAGACCACGCCCGCCGCACTGCAGCGCCTGGGCGCCACGGTCCATGCCATCAACACCGATTACTGCGGCACCGACATTAACGTCGAGTGCGGCTCCACTCATCTTGAGCCCCTGCGCGAGCTCGTGCTGCGCACCCACGCCGACATCGGCCTGGCTCACGATGGCGACGCCGATCGCGTGCTGTTCGTGGACAGCGAGGGCAACGAGATCGATGGCGACTACATCCTGGCCATCTGCGGTTCCGACCTGGCCGCTCGCGGCAAGCTCGCCAACTCCGAGATCGTCTCGACCGTTATGTGCAACCTAGGCTTCTCCATCGCCATGAAGGAGCAGGGCTTCGAGATGGTCCAGACCGCCGTGGGCGACCGCTATGTTCTCGAGCGTATGCTCGAGGACGGTGCCGTCATCGGCGGCGAGCAGTCCGGCCACATCATCTTCCTGGAGCACAACACCACCGGCGACGGCTTGGTGACGGCCCTGCAGCTTCTGGCCGTGCTCAAGCGCACCGGCCGCACCCTCGCCGACCTTGCCGGCATCATGAAGAAGTACCCGCAGGTACTTGTCAACGTACATTCCGACAATAAGGCCGGCCTGGACGATTGTCAGCCCATTTGGGACGCCGTCGCTGCCGCCGAGAAGGAGCTCAACGGCCGCGGCCGCATTCTGGTACGTCCGAGTGGCACCGAGCCGCTGGTCCGTGTGATGGCCGAGGCCGAGACGCACGAGTTGACCCAGCGTGTGGTTGACGACATCGTCGAGGTTGTCAAGCGCGAACTTCCCTAATGGTCAAAAACGGGTGCCAAGTGGTAAACTGTTAAAGTTATTTTGATTGATTGGTATGTCCGAGGGGGAGCATGTTCACTAAAGTCCTGAGGTCTTTTGGTATGCGTGGTCGAGTCCTTACGCTGGATGCTCCCATCTCGGGCGACGTCATTCCGTTATCCGAGGTCAAAGACCAGACGTTTGCTACCGGCCTTTTGGGCCAGGGCGTGGCGATTCAGCCTACCGGCACGCGTGTGATTGCGCCGGCAGACGCCAAGGTCGAGGCCATTTTTCCCACGGGTCATGCCGTTGCGCTCAACACGGTCGATGGTCTAGACGTGCTCATCCATGTTGGTTTGGACACTGTCCAGCTTGAGGGCAAGCATTTTAGCGTGCATGCACAGGTGGGTGATGTCGTCCATAAGGGCGACGTGCTCATCGAGTTCGATCGCGAGGCAATTGCTGCCGAGGGTTACGATGTGACGGTTCCCATCTTGGTGTGCAACTCTGTTGAGTTCTCGAGCATCAAGGGCTCCGTTGGCGAGCATGTCGAGGAGATGGACCAGCTCATCGTTGCTCGCGAGCGCTAGTCGCTCCGCTTGGCCTTTAGCCTACAATTCAATCACGTTTACGGAGGGCGCCCTTGAAAGAGGGCGCCCTCCGTGGCAAGATGGGGATTGTCCGAAGCTAAACAGCTTTGGGTCACCGTGGACGGGCAGGGGCCTCGACGCGGTTAGACACGAGACACATATATTACGCGACCTCGCCCTGGTGGCCGCACACGTTGGTTGCGGCCGACGCGGGCCGCGGGCAAGTGCTTGTAAGGGGAGCCTTGCCTCTCTTGTACGAGAAAGGACGCGTAATGAAAATCATTAAAGCTAAAGACTACGAGGATATGAGCCGCAAGGCCGCTAATATCATCTCGGCTCAGGTTATCCTCAAGCCCGATTGCGTGTTGGGTCTTGCCACCGGCTCCACCCCGATTGGCGCTTACAAACAGCTCGCTGCTTGGTACGAGAAGGGCGACATTGACTTTGCCGAGGTCAGCACCTATAACCTGGACGAGTATCGTGGTCTTTCGCACGACGATCCCCAGAGCTATCACTACTTTATGCGCGAGAACTTCTTCGATCACATCAATATCGATCTGAACAACACGCACGTGCCCGATGGCTCCAACCCCGATGCCGCCGCTGCCTGCTCCGAGTACGACAAGATCGTCGCTGCCGCCGGTTACCCGGATCTGCAGCTGCTCGGCATTGGCAACAACGGTCACATCGGCTTTAACGAGCCCGATGACCACTTCTCCAAGGGCACGCACTGCGTCGACCTCACCGAGAGCACCATTCAGGCCAACAGCCGCCTGTTCGACAGCATCGATGACGTGCCCCGTCAGGCTTACACCATGGGCACCCAGACCATCATGTATGCCCGCATGATCCTGGTTGTCGCCAACGGCGAGGCCAAGGCTCAGGCCGTGCACGATATGTGCTATGGTCCGGTTACGCCCAAATGCCCGGCTTCGATCCTGCAGCTGCACACCAACTGCGTTGTCGTTGCTGACGAGGCCGCTCTTTCGCTCTGCGAGTAACGCGATCAAGCGATCTTACATAGTTTCTCAAAAGGCCCTCGCTTTGCGGGGGCCTTTTTAGTGGACATACGCCGTGGCGTATACATGACGGAAACCTTGCCGCGTGCTTGACTGGAGGGTTTTAAATTTTTGTGATTCATTCTATAGCAGATTCTATGCACATTTGCCACCATAGAGTCGCAGGCGGTAGCGAGGAGTAGGCGAGTTGCGCAACTCAAATAAAAATAGCCGACTGCGCTACACTGCAAATGGGATGGGACATGCTGGCAAGCGCATTGACCTGCGCAAAGACCTATTGGTCGGGGGATAAGTTACCATCGGGCCTCGCTGTACAAAAACTTGCCAAACACGTACCGGCAGACAATTAAAAACTCTAAGTCGCGCTATTCACGGGGCGGCTCATATGGTCCTGCAGCTACGGTGTCCATATGGTCGAGTTGAGGAGCAAGCATGGTAAACGATCTGGGCAATACGGACGACCTCGAGTTGATGCCGACGGGCGGCGGCTATATGGTGCGGCGCGATCGCTTGATGAACGAGCTCATCGTTAAAGGGCGCAAGGCGGGAATTGTTTTGCTCTACGCGCCCGACGGGTTTGGTAAGACGTCGGTGTTGCTGCAATACGTGCAGGAGGTTAAATCGGACCCCACGCGAGGGCCGGTTCGGATTATCGAGGCCGACCGCGCGATTGGACGCGAGCTCTTTATGCAGCTCGAGGTTGTCGCCGATGAGCTTAAGGACAAACCTCATTCGCTCGTTGCGATCGACAACGTGCCCAATCTCGAGCAGCACGAAACCGAGGACCTCATCGATCGAATCCGCAGCTTACGTGCTACGGGGACGGGGGTCTTTATTGCCTGCCGCCCCTCCAACCGATTGCTTATCCACGGGCTGGGCGATTCTGTAAAAGTCAATGCGCAGATGCTCAAGGTGCACGCCTATGAGTATTCGTCATGGGCCACGGCGTTCTCAATCAGCACATCGCTTGATTTCTATCGGCTCACACAGGGTGTACCCGAGCTGGTATCTGCCCTGCAGACGGGAATGTATGGACAGGGCGATGTTGCCGGGTTGCTCGAGAACGAAATCGTCAACGTGTACGGTGCGGCGCTGGCCGATCTCGCATCGCTCGAGAACAACCTGTTGTTTACCGTTGCCTGTTTGATGGTACTGATGGGCGAGGGCCGCATTGCGGAGCTAGAGGCGTGCGGCGTGAGGCTTTCGATGGTCGACCAGTCCATCTTTGTGCGCGATTATCCGATTTTTGGCGTGGATCCGTCTGATCGCACCTTTAGGTGTTTGGGCGCTAAGGACAACGCGCGCCTGAGGCTGCGAAAGCTTGTTGCCGAGATCCGTCCCGAACTAGTATCGCGGGCTGCTCGCATTTTGATAAAGGCGGCCCGATGCGATTTGGCCATGGACCTGGCCGATGCGTTCTTGGACCGCCGTGTGGTGTTGGAGCTTGCCGGGCAGTATGGGGCCGATCTTGCCCTGACCGGGCATGGAGGGGACATTTGCCGTGCAGCATCGGCGATGATCAATGCGGAAAAGCAGGAGCAAGAGCCGACAGCCGCCGAGGCACTCGGCGTGTATCTGGCGGCTGTCAGCGTGTGCAATACAAAGCTGGCAAGGTATATGGCGTCCGTTATCGAACGTGCGGGTGACCAGGCGGCCCGCGAGGTCGACCCCGCTACCTGGAAAATAGCCCAGGCGCTTACTATCGCCTTTTACGGCGACAATGACCTGGGGCTTCCCGCCAACCCTGTTGTGCAAGAACAGACATCCTGCGAGGTGCTCGATATGCTGTCCGCGCATATCGAGGTCAAGCGCCACCTAACCGAGCGAGCGGAAGACGGCAATGTTCTCGCGAAGCTCAAGGCGTGCAAAGCTTATGATTGCGAGCTCGACATCGCGGGGATTCTCATACAGGCCGACCATATGCTGGTGGAGCTGTTCGACGGCTCGTTTGCTAAACCCGACGAGCGCGATGACAAGATGGCGCAGATACTCGAGGCACTCGATATCCGCGGGCTTAAGGCACCATCCATTTGGCTGCGTATGGTGCTCGCGGCGCGGCGCCTGCTCGCGGGCTTGCCCGTGACCGACGATGTGGCGTTTGGCGAGCTCGACCGCTTTGCGGTGCGTGTTCGTGACAATCAAATTCAGCTGTTTGGGTTATTGCTGGAGGGTTGGCAATCGCTGGCGGAGGGGCGGCCGGTCAACGCGAAGTTCCGCGCGGTTCAGGTGCTCAAGCTCGCCGACGAATCGATTGCGTACATGCGCGAAAACGCGTTGCTGCTGGAGCGCGTGGCGTACCTGCGCAATACGTCGCTGGTATCGGTTCGCGAAGAGGCGGAGCTGCTCGACATTAGCAAGACGCAGGTCGGTGGCTCAGAAGCCTGGATCGTGGCGCTGCACCTGGCCGCTGCGGGCCGCGATAGCGATCTTGCCGCCTGGATGTCTATGAATCGCTCGGGGATTTTAGACCCATCGTATCGGCTATTTGCGCGTCTTGCGATGCACTGTCTGGGCGAGCCTGCCGTCAGGATTCGCAAGAAGCTTCCGGTGCGTGAGCTGTCGCGGTATTCACTACGCGATGATTTTGAGGGCGAAAGCGAGCACCTGTTCCAGGCGGGCGAGGTTGAGGCTGTCGATACGATCGGCCATATTGAGATGCGCATGTTTGGCACATTTCGCGCCGAGCGCGACGGCTTTCCCATCACGGATAAGATGTGGCGTCGCAAAAAGGCGGCAACACTTGCCGAGCGGCTCGCGTTGGGCATGGATGCCATGGTCGACCGCGAGACAATCGCCATGGAGTTGTGGCCCCATGCCGAGTTTAGCGCCGCGCGCAACAATCTGTATTCGACGGTATCGCGCTTGCGCTCGGCTTTGGGTCCAACGCCGGATGGCAAGTCGTGCGTGCTCATCCAAAACGAGTGCATTGGACTCAACGGCGACTACGTTAAGACCGATGTTAGGCTCTTTGAACAGCTGAGCCGCGAGATCTTGGGAAATCGCATGGGTGCGAGAGGGCCTCACCTGGTTGAGCTATGTCTTAAGGTTGAGCAGCTTTACACGGGCCCGCTGTATGTTCCCACCGGTTGCAATCCCACGTTCTTTACGCGCATGCGCCACATTATGCAATCCAAGTACATCGACTGCATGATTAGGGGGGCGAATGCCGCTCTCGAGGAGAATGACCTGCAATCGGCAATTTGGCTCGTGGAATCGGGGCTTCGCCAAGAGACTTCGCGCGAGGACATGGTTCGCTGCGCCATGCGCGTTTACGGCGCGGCGGGACGACGCCGCGATGTTGTCGAGTTATACAGCGGCCACATGCACCACCTGCGAGAGCAGGTACAGGGAGTGCCCGAGCCCGAGACAAGGCGTCTGTATGAGCGCTTGGTCGAAGGCAGACTCAAGCGCGTGCTTGTCGAGCGATAAAAAGCGGGCGCCCGAATCACTCGGACGCCCGCAGGCTTGCTCGGTATGACCAGTCGGTTTAGACGAGCTTGATCTTCTCGATATCCTTGCGCGAGGACTCGCGATACAGCGAGAACTTGCGGCCGATAACCTGTACGACGTCGGCGTGGCAGCGCTCGGCGAGCTCCTCGGCGGCCTCACGGGCAGAAAGGCTGGAGCCGTCCAGCACGGAGCACTTAACGAGCTCGTGCTTCTCCAGGTAGGCGACCGTCTGCTCGACGGTGCCCTCGTTGACATCGGACTTACCGATGATGATGGCGGGGTTGAGGTGATGGGCCATGCTGCGAAGCTGCTTGACCTGGGCTCCTGTCAGTGCCATGGGTTCTCGCTTTCTATGTATGGGGCGCCCCGCAATGGGGCCTTAATCTACGTGAGCTGTCCCACGATAGCGCAGGAACGGCGCGGTGTGGAGTGCGTTTGGCCAGTTCAAAAAGAATGCGGATGCCGCGCGGGAAGACGATGCAAGGTTTAGATGGGCTAGGGGCGGAGCGCGGAGACCGGCTCCCATGCAATAAACGCCCAACGGACCTTGCGGATGTGGTCGAGCATGTAGCGTCCTTGCGGTACGCCCTTGGATCCCGGCTCGCCGACATGGGGGTTCTCGATCATGTGGTGGGCGATATAGTCGCGCAGGCGGTCAATCTTATCTTCGTTGCCATGCTCGAGCATGCGAGAAAAGTCCGCCACGCCCGCCTCAAGACTATCGAAGGTGTCGCGCCGAGGCGATTCAAAGTACGTAACCTGCGGCAGAGCACCCATCTGAATGAGAATGTTAAAGGCATACACAAAGCCATTACTGCAGGTAACCGAGGCGCCGATGGCGTTCATCACGTGCAGGTCATAGCGCGGGCTGGAGTTGGTGACCATCGTGACAGCACAACGCCGACGAGCCGTACGGTCAAGCTTGGCAAGTGCGTCTTTTAGGTTGGTCGTGGTGACAGAGCGACTCGCAAAGGCAACATCAACAGCCTTGGCAACCGGTCCAACCAGATTCCAATCGTCATCCCAGGCAAGCTCAAGCGGCGAAATAAGATCCTCGAGCCCGTAATACTCAATGCCGGCATCAAGGGTGCCCAACATGGCAGGAGAGAAGTCGGCAGCAATCACGGGATGCCCAGCCTGAGCAAGCGGAATAGCAATCGACCCAGCCCCACACCCCATATCGAGCACCGACTCACCAGGCTCAAGCGCCAACAGCTTTATAAAATCCCGAGCATACGGGGCAGTCTCCAATGGCCGAAAATGCCGAGCCCGCTTATCCCACTCAAAAGGATCATCAGCCCGTCGCCGATCAGCTTGCAGACGCATCCATTCGCCATTCCAATCAGCAGAAAGCAGCTCGGAACGAATCAAATCATCAGCCACGGGCCATCCCCCTCACAACAAAAAAGCGACTCCTCCCAAAAGAAGAGCCGCAACCAGCATATATCAGAAAGAACCGTTCCAACGCCAAACCGCCCTCACAGCCAAGGCGGGCAGAAGCGAAGCGACTGCCAAACGGGACAGAACCCAACCGAGGTCCCGTTGTGCGGGAGCCCCGCCGCCGGGCGGCAGACATATAAGGTCGATCGCGAGTTCCGCACGAGCCGGAGAGCACTAAATGTGCTCTCCGTGCGAGTCAGGACTGTCCGAGCAGGCGACCTTATATGTCTGCCGCCCGGCGGCGGGGCTCCTCGCCCGAACCCCTCAGCTAGTTCTTCAGCGAGTTCAGCGGTGCCGGGAAGCGTCCACCACGGTGGGCAAGCACGGTGCCGGCGTTGGGGTTCACCGGCATGATGGGCGCACGGCCGAACAGACCGCCGTACTCAACGCAGTCGCCCACGCCCTTGCCGATAGCGGGAATCACGCGCACGGCCGTGGTCTTATTGTTGATGACGCCGATGGCCATCTCGTCGGCGATGATGCCGGCGATGGTCTCGACCGGGGTGTCGCCGGGGATGGCGATCATGTCCAGGCCGACGGAGCACACGCAGGTCATGGCCTCGAGCTTCTCGAGCGAAAGCGCGCCGGCCTCGACGGCGGCAATCATGCCGGCGTCCTCGGACACGGGGATAAAGGCGCCCGAGAGGCCACCCACGCTGGAGCTGGCCATGACGCCGCCCTTCTTGACGGCATCGTTGAGCATGGCGAGTGCGCAGGTCGTGCCCGGGCCACCGCAGGTGCCCACGCCGATGATCTCGAGGATACGCGCGACGGAGTCGCCGATGGCGGGCGTGGGAGCCAGCGACAGGTCGACAATGCCCTTCTCGACACCCAGGCGACGGGCGGCCTCGCGGCTCATGAGCTCGCCGGCACGGGTGATCTTAAAGGCGGTCTGCTTGATCTTCTCGGCGACCTCCATCATCGATGCGGAATCGGGCAGCGTCTCCAGGGCTGCAGCCATAACACCGGGACCCGAGACGCCTACGTTGATGACGGCGTCGGCCTCGCCACCGCCGTGGACGGCACCCGCCATAAACGGGGAGTCCTCGACCATGTTGGCAAAGCAGACAAACTTGGAGGCGCCAACGGAATCCTCGTCTGCCGTAAGCTTGGCGGCATCGATGATGGTCTGAGCCGCCATGAGCACGGCATCCATGTTGATGCCGGCGCGCAGGCTAGCGACGTTGACGCTGGAGCAGACGCGGCTGGTGGCGGCGAGCGCCTGGGGGATGGACTGGATGACACGGCGGTCGGCGTCGCCGATGCCCTTCTGGACGAGCGCGGAGAAGCCGCCCAGGTAATCGATGCCGAGCGTCTCGGCCGCGCGGTCGAGGGCATGCGCGATAGGGGTGAGGTTCTCATCCTTGCAGCAAGCGGCAATCTGCGCCACCGGGGTGACGGAAACGCGCTTGTTGACGATGGGGATACCGTACTCGCGCTCGAGGTTCTCGGCGGTCTCGACCAAGTGCTCAGCCGTGTGCGTCACGTGGTCGTAGATCTTCGTGCACATGCGGTCGAGGTTCTCGTCACCGCAACCCATGAGCGAAACACCCATGGTGATGGTCCTGATGTCGAGGTTCTGCTCCTCAACCATGCCGCGGGTTTCCGCGATTTCTGCGGGCGTAATCGCCATCCTTGCGCTCCTATCTGCCAAAACGAGCATAGTCTTATCTATTCTAACGTGCCGCACGTGCCAAGTGGCGCATGCGGCACGTTTTGGTGCTCGGTTGTTTCCGTTGTGTTACTGCCCAAAGACCTCTTCGGCGATACGAGCACTTTCGGCGGCGTCCTTGGCGTAGTAGTCCGCGCCGATCTGCTTGGCGTATTCGGGGGTGAGCACGGCGCCGCCCACGATGATCTTGACGCCCGGCACCTCGGCATGAAGCAGCTTGATGGTCTCCTCCATGGCGACGACCGTGGTGGTCATAAGCGCCGAGAGGCCGACGAGCTTAATGTCGCGTTCCTTGACGGTCTTGAGCACCTCCTGCGGGTCGACGTCGCGACCCAGATCAAAGACGGTGTAGCCGTAGTTATCGAGCAGCATCTTGACGATGTTCTTACCGATGTCGTGGATGTCGCCCTTGACGGTGGCCACGCAGATCTTGCCCTTATCGGCAATCTCGCCGGCGGGCATCAGCCGCTTAATGGTGTCAAAGCCCACGCGCGCGGCCTCGGCCGAGGCCATGAGCTGCGGCAAGAAGAACTTTCCCTGGTCAAAGAGGACGCCAACCTCGTCGAGGGCGGGGATAAAGTGGTTGTTGATGAGGTCCATGGCGTCGTGATCTGCCAGAAGACGCTCGGTCTCGGCTGCGATCTCGCCTTTGCGGCCCGAGACGACCATGTGGCGGATGGGATCGTCATCGGCGCTTGCGGTGGTGCTTGCGGCAGGTGCGGCATCGCTCGATACTGCTTGAGCTGCTGCCGGGTTAGCGGCGATCTTGTACGGATCGGTCCAGCCGGCGTAGCGCTCGATGTATCCGGTCGAGCCCTCGTCCTCAACGCTCAAGACGCGATAGCTGTAGACGGTATCCATAAAGCGCTTGGAACCTGGGTTCATGATGGGGGCGTCCAGGCCCGCGCCGAAGGCGGCAGCCAAAAAGACCGAGCCCAGCAGCGGGCGGGCGGGCAGACCAAAGCTGATGTTCGACACGCCGAGTGCGCATTTGACGCCCAGACGCTCCTTGCACAGGGACATGGCGCGCAGGATCTGCTCGGCCTGGCGCTGGTTGGTCGAGGCGGTCATGACCAGGCAGTCGATGAGGATGCGGTTCGGTCCGATGCCGTAACGGGCAGCCTCTGCCACGATGCGCTCGGCGATGGCGAAGCGAGCCTCGGCGGTATCGGGGATGCCGTCTTCGTCGAGCGTGAGGCCGACAACGTTGGTGCCGTAGTGGGCGACTAGGGGAAAGATCTCGTCCATGATTTGCCGTTTGCCATTGACCGAGTTGATGATGGGCTTGCCGGCGTAGCGGCGCACGGCTGCCTCGACGGCTGCGGGGTCGGTGGAGTCGATCTGCAGCGGCAGCAGCGTGGAGCCCTGGAGCTGCTCGGTCGCCTGCTGGATGATCTTGACCTCGTCGATCTCGGGCAGGCCTACGTTGACGTCCAGGATGTCGGCGCCCTGTTCCTGCTGGCTGATGCCCTGGCTCACGACGTAGTCTAGGTCGCCGTCGCGCAGGGCCTGTTGCAGGCGCTTTTTGCCGGTGGGATTGATGCGCTCGCCGATGACGGCGATCTTGTGGCCGTCGCAGGGGAGGTCCACGACCGTCTGGGCGCTCGTGACCGACATACTGGGCTTGCGGTGACGCGGGCTGGGCGTGTGATTGTCGATGAGGGTGCGAAGTGCCGCCATGTGCGTGGGCGTGGTGCCACAGCAGCCACCCACGACGCTCACGCCGTCCTCAATCATGCCGGCGACGGCCTCGGCGTATTCGGGTGCCTGGATGTCAAAGACGGTATTGCCGTCATCGTCCACGCGGGGCAGTCCCGCATTGGCCTGCACCATAACGGGCTTGTCGGTGACGGTGAGCATACGCGCGGCGAGTCCTCGGAGCTCGGCCGGGCCCTGGCTGCAGTTGATGCCCAGGACGTCGGCGCCGATGGCGTCGAGGGTGATGGCGGCGACCTCGGGGCTCGTTCCCAGGAAGGTGCGGCCGTCTTCCTCAAAGGTCATGGTGGCAAAGACGGGCAGGTCGGAGTTCTCGCGGCAGGCGAGGACCGCCGCCTTGATCTCGGCAAGGTCAGTCATGGTCTCGATAATAAAGAGGTCCACGCCCGCATCGATGCCGGCGCGCACTTCCTCGGCAAAGAGGTCATAGGCCTCGTCGAAGCTCAGGGTGCCCAAGGGGCGAAGTAGCGCGCCGATGGGGCCGATATCGCCGGCGACGTAGTGGGCACCGGCCGCGCGGGCGCAGGCGACAGCGGCGGCAAAGACATCTGCCACGGTGGCGGCGCCGTCGAGCTTGTGGGCGTTGGCACCAAAGGTGTTGGCGGTGATCACGTCGCAGCCAGCCTCGACGTATTGGCGCTGAATGTCGGTAATGACCTGAGGCTCCTCAAAGTTGAGCAGCTCGGGCAGGGCGCCGGCTTTCATGCCGGCCGCCTGCAGCATGGTGCCCATGCCGCCGTCGAACAGCAGGTGCCCCGTGCCCTCGATGGCGGCGCGCAGGCGATCGTCCTTAATGCGAAGGTCGTCGATTGTGCGCGTCTTGTATACAGCGCCATTGCGGCGTGCGGCATCAACGGGCGCCGCCAGCGCGGCGCCGTCCAGATCATGAGTGATAAGCGGAGTAAACATCGAGGGCTCCTAATGGCTGGAATAGCAGGTGGTGTGGGCGGCGCGGAAGCGACAGTGCTCGCGCATGCGGCAGATATTGCAGGTGGGGCGGCTCTGGGCGTCGTGGACCTCGCCGTCAAACAGACCGATCACCGCGGTCACGCTCTTTGTGGGCATGAGCAGGCTGGTAGGCGTGACGGTAAGCCCGATGAGCCGCGTAGCGTTGAGCGCAGCAACGATTGAGCGCTGGGCCGTAAGCGGGCAGTCGCCGTAGCCGGGACTGAAGCGCCAGTTACCGGCGAGTCCGTGTGCGGCGGCCGCAGCCTTGACCTGCTGGTCCATCTGCTCGACGGCGGCTTCTACATAGGCAGAGCATGCGGCGTCGAGCACGGCTCCCTCCAGGGGCTGCTGGGCTCCCGTGGTGCGCAGACGACGCTCGGCGTCCATGCCGAGGGTGCATGCCATGAGTGCGGCAAAGCGGGCGTCTTTGAGGTGGCGATAGATATCGCGACCGCGCAGCTCAACGTTGGTGCCGACCAAGCGAATGCAAGGATCGCCCTGTTCATCGACTCCCGTGGCATCGATGGCAAATGTGCGGCGCACGCCGCGGGGCTCAATGTCCAGCTCCAGACGCTCAACGACAAGCTCAATACGCTGCGACAGCTCTGGCTCAATCTGCTGGCCGCCGTAGCCCAGGTAGCGCAGCATCTCGGCACGGTCGACACGAGGGTGGTGGGCAGCGTCGATACGATAAAGCGCCGGCGACGCAAGGTCGGCCGGCACTTCAACAACGGTTATATCGGCGTGCGGTTTTTCCATTACCCCAGGCGCTCCATAATGGTCGCGGCGATTGCAGGACGGTTCATAGTGTACAGGTGCAGACCGTCGGCACCGTGCTCCTTAAGGTCGCAAAGCTGACGAGCAGCATAATCTACACCGGCCGCCTGCAGGCTCTCGGGGTCGTTCTCGTACTTGGCGAGAATCTTGATGACGGGGGAGGGCAGCGACGCACCGCACATAAAGACCATGCGGCTGATCTGCGACTTGCCCATAAACGGCATGATGCCCGCGGTAATGGGCACGGTGATGCCGGCCTTGTCGGCAAGCTCGCGAAAACGGTAAAAGCACTCGTTATCAAAAAAGAGCTGCGTCACAAAGAAGCTCGCGCCGGCGTCCTGTTTTTGCTTGAGGTGCTCGACCGAGAGGTTGAGATCCTCGCAGGCAATGTGGCCCTCGGGGTAGGCTGCGGCACCCACGCAAAAGCCGGCGTCGACGAGCTCGGGGATAAGGTCGCGGGCGTAGGCGTAGTCCGAGGCGGGCTTGTCGTCCTCGGTCGCGCCAGCGGGAAGATCACCGCGCAGGGCCAGGATGTTTTCAACGCCGGCGGTGCGATACTCGTCGATCTTGGCGGCGATGTCGGCGTGGGTGCGGCCCACGCAGGTGAGGTGCGCTACCGAGGGCGTATCGAATTCGCTCGAAATCATATGCGCGATGGGGGCGGTGGTGGCACCGTTACCCGAGCCGCCGGCTGAGCAGGTGACCGAGACAAAGCTCGGCGAAAGCTTGCACAGATTGCCTGCCACTTTGCGAGCCGTGTCGAGGGTCAGCTCGCCCTTGGGTGGGAACATCTCAAACGAAACGGGTACGGTGCCCTGGGATGCTGCCTGCTTAAAAAGCTCGTCGACGCGCATATCGTTCTCCTTTAGATACGTAATAGTGCGATGTGTTGTAAGGATTCTACAGCACCACTGTGCCACGATGGAGTTTCACTCGCTATTTGGGGATACCAATCGAAAATGCTTCGCTATCGGCATTTCCTATAACAGTGCGGTCAATGTAGGATGGGGCTATATCGAATGGTATCTGATACGAAATACCAGTTAATAAAGCCCCGTCCCAAATTGACTACCCTTAAACCATGGGGAGAGGTCTGCAATTTATGCAGTTGATTGGCTGTTGAGGGTGGCAACGCCGCCTCGATAGGGTAACCTCATTGATTGGTTTCGCGACAGCAACATAACGGTAATGTCGCGGAAACACGGCGAGTCTAAGCTATGACTCGTTCGTTAGTAATCAACACCGCTTCTCACGCGGTGCCGATACGAAGGGAGTTCCGTATGGCCGAACTTACTGACCGCTTCGGGACCATGGTGTTCTCTGAGGAAGTCATGAAGGATTACCTCCCCAAGGACATTTGGAAGCGCCTTGCTGCAACCCTCGAGGGCGGTGAGCCGCTCGACCTGGACGTGGCCAACGCCGTTGCTCATGCCATGAAGGTCTGGGCCATCTCCAAGGGTGCGACGCACTACGCGCACTGGTTCCAGCCGCTTTCGGGCATTACTTCCGAGAAGCACGATAGCTTCCTGGAGCCCAACCACGACGGCACCGCCATTACCAAGTTTACGGGCAAGAACCTCATCCAGGGCGAGCCGGACGCCTCCAGCTTCCCCAACGGCGGCCTGCGCGCTACCTTCGAGGCCCGTGGCTACACCGCTTGGGATCCCACTAGCCCCGCCTTTATCAAGGACGATGTCCTGTGCATCCCCACGGCTTTCTGCTCCTACACGGGCGAGGCCCTGGACAAGAAGACCCCGCTGCTGCGTTCCATGACCGCGCTCTCGCGTGAGTCTAAGCGCGTTTTGGCGCTGTTTGGCAAGACCCCCAAGAAGGTCGTTCCTTCCGTGGGCGACGAGCAGGAGTACTTCCTGATCAAGAAGGACGCCTATCGCAAGCGCAAGGACCTGGTCATCACCGGCCGCACCCTCTTTGGTGCTGCTCCCTGCAAGGGCCAGGAGCTCGAGGAGCACTACTTTGGC
This sequence comes from Collinsella sp. CLA-ER-H9, assembly GCF_040092295.1. NCBI lineage: Bacteria > Bacillati > Actinomycetota > Coriobacteriia > Coriobacteriales > Coriobacteriaceae > Collinsella > Collinsella sp. CLA-ER-H9. The sequence goes on along the minus strand of NZ_JBBNLV010000012.1, from coordinate 35,262 downwards.
GCTATCCGCCCCACCGTCTCGGCCTATATGAAGGACCTGGACGATGAGCTGTGGGCGCTTGGCATTCCCGCCAAGACCAAGCACAACGAGGTTGCTCCCTGCCAGCATGAGCTCGCACCGGTCTATGGCGAGGTCAACGAGGCCATCGACCAGAATCTGGTCATGATGGAGAAGATGAAGCTCATCGCCTCCCGCCACGACTTGGTCTGCCTGCTGCACGAGAAGCCCTTCGAGGGCATCAACGGTTCGGGCAAGCACAACAACTGGTCGCTTGGCACCGAGTCCGAGAATCTGCTCGATCCGGGCGACACCCCGCTCGACAACCTGCAGTTCATCGTCTTCCTCACCGCGGTGATCGAGGCCGTCGATAACTATCAGGAGCTCCTGCGTGCCTCCGTTGCCTCTGCCGGCAACGACCATCGTCTGGGCGCCAACGAGGCTCCTCCGGCGATTATGTCCATCTTCCTGGGCGACCAGCTTACCGAGGTCGTCGAGAAGATCATCGATGGCAAGGCTTCCGTCCATGCCACGCGCGGCGTGCTCGACCTGGGCGCCGATACCCTGCCCAAGCTGATGCAGGACAACACCGACCGCAACCGCACCTCCCCGTTTGCCTTCACCGGCAACAAGTTCGAGTTCCGTGCCTGCGGTTCCGAGCAGAACGTTTCCGACTCCAACCTGGTGCTCGATGCCGCCGTGGCCAAGTCGCTCAAGTCCTTCGCCGACGCGCTTGAGGGTACGCCCGAGGATGAGTTCCAGGACGCCGCGCTCGAGTACTGCAAGAAGGTCCTGACCGACCACCAGCGCATCCTGTTCTCCGGTGATGGCTACTCTGACGAGTGGCCCGTTGAGGCCGAGAAGCGCGGTCTTGCCAACAACAAGACCACGGCTGACGCCCTGCCCGCCTTTGTTTCCGATAAGGCCATTGCGCTCTTTGAGGAGACGGGTGTCCTGACCAAGGCCGAGGCCCAGTGCCGCTACGACTGTAAGCTCGAGAAGTACAACAAGCTCATGAACATCGAGGCCACCACGATGGTTCGCGAGGCGCGTCGTACCTATCGCCCGGTCATTACCGCCTATGCCACCAAGGTCGCTAAGGGCCTTGAGACTATTCGTGCCGCTGGTGCGGAGGCCGCCATGCAGTGCGAGCAGAACACGCTCAACAAGCTCTGCAACGGCATCACCACCATCAACGACTCCATCAAGGCGCTCGACGCCGTGCATCAGAAGGCCGAGGCTCTCGATGGCCAGGAGCAGGCCAACGTGTATGCACATGAGGTCGTTCCCGCTATGGATACGTTGCGCGCCGCCGTGGATGCTATGGAGGAGATTGTGGCCGCTGACTACTGGCCGGTCCCGACCTACGACGACATTCTGTTCTATGTGTAACAGACACGTTTGATTTTGCGTGTGAAGGGGTCTCGCCTGTGTGAGGCCCCTTCTTTTTTGCCGCTTTGACCTGCTTTGAACTTGCAGCCGAGCGAGCGTTTCGCGCGGGACATCTTAAAAGTTGTAACCTGTTTTGGCACGCGGACGTTTCGGCCGTTTGTTCATAAAGGGGAGGATTATCCGATGAAGGTATTCGATATCGTGTTTAGCCCGACCGGCGGAACGGAAAAGGCGTCTGGCTACATTGCCAATGCGTTGGAAGGGGAAACCGTTGCTGTAGATCTGACCGATAGCGGGCTTGGTTTTCGCACGGTTGCGATGACAAAAGAGGATGTAGCCGTGATCGCGGTACCCTCGTATGGCGGGCGAGTCCCGGCTGTGGCTGCGGAGCGCTTGGGTATGATGCGGGGAAACGGTGCGCAGGCGGTTCTGGTTTGTGTTTACGGAAACCGCGCGTATGAGGACACGCTGGTCGAGCTTGAGGATGCGGCGAAAGATGCGGGCTTTCGGGTGATCGCGGCGGTTTCTGCCATCGCCGAGCATTCTATTGTTCGCCAGTTTGCAGCCGGTCGGCCTGATGCACAGGACGCGGCGCAGCTCGCTGGGTTTGCGGATCAGATTCAGCAAAAGATGTCTGCAGGAGATGCTTCTGAGCCGGCTATTCCGGGTAATCGTCCCTATAAGAAGGCCGGGGGTACCGGCATGGTGCCTAGGGCCACAAAGGAGTGCACCGCCTGCGGGGCTTGCGTCGCAGCGTGTCCCGTTGGCGCTATCGATAAAGACGATCCCAAGCGGGTGGACAAAAAGGCCTGCATTTCCTGCATGCGCTGCATTGCCGTATGTCCGTGGGGCGCTCGCACGGTAAATCCCGTCATGCTCTCTGCGGCTACCAAGATGTTGAGCAAAGCCTGCTCTGAGCGAAAAGAATGCGAGCTGTTTATCTAGCGCAAGGGCGTTGAGTACTTTTCGTCTTATAACGGCAAAAAGAACGAACCCGTCGGACCTTACATCCGGCGGGTTCGTACATTTTTGAGTTGGTGCCCCCAGCGGGATGTCCGCGTGCGGCTGGCGCCGCCCGCTTCCGCTGCGTCGCTCCGCTCCTTGCGTGCTGTGCTGGAAAACGCTCCGCGTTTCCTCAGCTCCGCACCCTGTCGGGTTCGAATCCCGGCGTATGGGTAGCAAAAAGCCCGCCACCGAATTGGTAACGGGCTTCTCAGATTCTGTGGTGCCCCCAGCGGGATTCGAACCCGCGATATCCACCTTGAAAGGGTGGCGTCCTTGGCCGCTAGACGATGGGGACAGCGGGAAAGAGTATAGCAGACTTTTTTGCCGGCGCGTATATCGTTGGTAAACTGGAAAACCACCACACAGGAGCCGACTCTCTATCCCGATCTTCAAACACCTCAACCTGTAACATCTGGGCGGGCAAATCGGCTCTATGTGTTACAGATCGAGACAAACGGCGGGCGTCGGGACGAACATCTCAATCTGTAACAGTAAGACGACTTTCAACGGTCTAGATGTTACAGATCGAGACAAACTGCTGGGACGGTTCAAAACCACCACAAAGGTGCCTGTCCCCTTTGTGGTGGCGGGCGTTAGGGGAGGAGCTTCATCGCGGCGTCGTGGGCGGCGTGCTCGTAGGTGTCGTCGAGGGGTTTGAGCGGCAGCAGAGCGTTGGCCTGCGCGTCGCCACGGCGCTCGAGGGCGTGGACGATGAGCCAGTCGGCGAGCTCGGGGTTCTTGGGCAGTGCCGGTCCGTGTAGGTACGTGCCGATGACGCCCTTGTAGATGAGACCCTCAAAGCCATCGTCGCCGTTGTTACCGGTGCCCGTGACGACAGACGTTCCGAGCGGCGTGGCATCGGCGTCCAAAAGCGTGCGCCCGCCGTGGTTCTCGAATCCCACAAAGGGCTCGGGTGCCAGGTCGGTTTTGACGGCGACGTTGCCGATCAGGCGGTCGGAGCCGCGCACAGTCTCGGCGGCAATGACGCCCAGACCCTCAATGCGATCGTCGCCCATGTAGTACGAACGGCCGAGCAGCTGATAGCTGCCACAGATGGCAAGCAGTGTGCCGCCATCCTCAACATAGGCCGCGACCTTGTCTTTTTGAGCGAGCAGCTCGTGTGCCACAGCCAACTGGTCGCGATCGGAGCCGCCGCCCATCATGACGATATCGGCGTCGGTCAGGTCGAGCACCTCGCCCATGTGGACCTCGTCCACGCGCACGGGAATGCCGCGCCAGGCGCAGCGGCGTTCGAGCGCGATAACGTTGCCGCCGTCGCCATAGAGGTTGAGCGCATCGGGATACAGGTAGACGATGCGCAACGGGCGCGAAAGCTCGACCGGCGCGACGGCGGAAGGGATGGCGTTGCCATCGGCGCGGGCCACGGCGCGTCCGGCAACAACGTCGGCGGTGGCGCCCTTAAGCTCGTCGAGCTCCTTGACCAGCGGCGGGAAGGCCGTGTAGTTAGCGACAGCGTAGAAAGTGTTGCCGGCAGCCTCGTCTGCCACGGTGCCAATTGCCTGCGCGACGTCCGAGATAATTGCGGCATTGATGCCGGCGTACTTGAGACGTACCTGCATATCGTGTGCACGCGTGCCGCCGGCAAAGGCGACAAGCCCTGGGGTATCGGCGATGCGCTCGAAGTCGACGTCGTAGATCCAGGAGACATCGTGGCCGTCGGCACTGTTGTCGTTCAGGAAGAAAGCGCAGAGCCTGCCGCCTGCCGTTTTAATAGACTGGATCTGGCGATCGAAGCCCACGGGATTCTTGGCCAGGTTTGCCTCGACGGTACGGCCGGCGATCTCCCAGCGGCCCATGCGTCCGCCGGCGGGCACGTAGGCATCGAGCGTGGGCTGCAGGTGCGCCGTATCCACGCCTAACTCATGTGCGGCAAAGAATGCGGCGGCAACGTTGTAGACCATGTACAGGCCGTTGTAGCGCGTGGCGATGTGCGCGGCTGGTGCGTTGGAATCAGATCCAAACACCAGGTCAAAACCATAGCCATCGCGACTGAGCTCCACATTCGTTACGCGGCGGACCAGTGCGGGGCGTGCCCAACCGCACGAGGGGCAATGGTAGGCGCCGAGTTGACCATACTGTACGTAGTCGTACTCCAACGGGGCGTTGCACTGCGAGCAAAAACGCGAGTCGCTGATGCGGTCAGACTCGGTGTCGGTGGCGCCATCGATGCCAAAGGCAATACTCGCGTTGGGAACGCGCGCGGCAATCGAGGCGCACAGCGGGTCATCGGCGTTGTAGATGAGTGTCGTTGCCGGCGAAAGCTCCAGCGCGTGGGCGATGACCTCTTGGGTGTGATCGATCTCGCCATAGCGATCTAGCTGGTCACGGAACAGGTTGAGCAGCACGAAGTACGTCGGCTTGAGCTTGGGCAGGACGCGCACGGTGTAGAGTTCGTCGCACTCAAAGACGCCTACGCGCTTGCCGCTGCCGGCACGCTTGAGGCCGCTGCGCGCCTCGAGCAGTGCGCCCACCACGCCCGGCTCCATGTTGTTGCCGGCGCGGTTGCATACCACGGTGGCGCCGCTGGCGGCAACGGCGTCGGCGATCAGGTTCGAAGTGGTGGTCTTACCGTTGGTGCCGGTGATCACCACGCTGCGGTCGACAAGGCCCGCGAGGTCGCTCAGCAGCTTGGGGTTGATCTTCATGGCGATGCGGCCGGGGAGTACGCCGCCCTGGCGCTTAAGGACGGAGCGCAGCCCCCAGCGGGCGATATCGCTCGAGGTGCAGGCGAGAGATGAGCGGAGGTTCATGAAACCGTTCCTAACGTAAACGACATGGTCGGGTTGAGTGCATCACTAAAATCCGTAGCGGCGCGCAAATTCCTGGGCAAGCTGCGACACGTCTTCGCAGGCATTGGCCCAGGGGGCAAAGTCGGGAGTGTCCGAGATGATGCCGTCGGCTTCCCAAACTGCTTGGTGCGAAAGGTCCCAGGGATCGTGTGGCTCGGGCCGGCAGGGAAGGTATGGCGTCTGATACATGGGGTTCAGCAAAAAGAACGCGCCACCCTCGCAGCGGTTGGCAAACTCGCGCAGGGCGCGTGTCGCCGGACGCATCTTGTTTGTTTTGAACAGCAGAATCGTACGGGCGAGCAGGTACCAGGGAGAGTTCTCGAGGGCATCGGCCCCCATCTGCTCCTCGAGCTGGTGGGCCAAGGCAAAAAAGTCGTCCTGGTCTTCCAGGCGTGCGAGGGCAAGCAGTACGGTGCCGGCGGCACGGGTGGGATAGCCTTCTGCCTTAAGGGCGCGTCGGGCATAGTTGGCGGCAGCGCGGTAGCGGGCACTCGCCATGCACAGCTGCGAGATGGCCTCGAGCGTGTGGAGCCACCCGATAAGAGCCGGCTCGCTTACGGTGAGATCGGCCGCCGTCACGCCGTCCGTCAAAACCTTGTTGGCCCAGTAGTGTGGGGCCTCCATGTCGAACCCGGGCACGCTTTGCCGCAGGTAATCGGCCGTGGTCGCCTCGAGTTTCATCAGGTCGCCCAGGCAGGCATCGACGGGCGTGTCCGCCAGGATGATGGCGAGCAGCTGGGCATCGAGGACATACGCATCGACGCGGACGATCTTGAGCAACTCATCGCGCATATCGTCGAACAGGCGGTTGCGCGTCTGCTCAAACTCCTCGTCACTGCCCATGTCCTCGATGCGATGGAGCTCGTCGAGCAGGTGGCGATGAACTCCGGCATAGGACAGCAGCGCCTGGGCATGCTCGGTCTGCGCATACTTATGAGGGTTGACGCTCACGTCGTTATGGACAAGCTCGCGTGCTGCATCGGTGAGCTCGGGGTGCGACGCAACGTAGGCGCGCTCCAGGTAGGCGGGGATGTAGACGCTCGGATCCATTAGAGGTCCCCTCCCTTAAACGGCAAGCCCTGCTCGGCCGCCCGCAGGATGTGCTCATCGATCTGGGAGCGCACGATATCGTTGGTGGCGACCCAGGCGGCAAAGCTGGCGTTGTCGGGGGCGCCCAAGCCCTCCTGCAGTACCGGCGTCGCCTCGGACAGCGCAAGGACAAGCTCGTCGGTGGAGCCCACGCCCACGTTGACGCGGGCATAGACGCCATCGGGAAACTCGGTTTGGAAGTAGAGTGCCTCGGCTGCGTGCGGGCACGAGCGTGCAAGGATGCGCAAGTAGTGCTCGGCGTCCTCGTAGTCCAGCTCGCGCCAGGCTGCGCTCATCAGCGCGATGAGCGTCCATGGGTCCAAGTCGCGCTCCGCGTCCTTGGGACGACGGCGCAGCGGCGTGTTGGCGAGATAGGGGACGGAGTGGGCAGAGCGAAAGCGCTTGAGCTCCTCGGCGGGGTATTCGAGCTTCGCCATGGCGAGCATCGCGGTGTGGCGGACGCCGGCCGGATCGTTAGGGGCAAAGTCGAGGCTGCGGTTTGCGGCTTCGAGCGACATGCGATAGCGGCCGCTAATGAGGGCGCGCGACGCAAGGGCAGCAAGCCAGCGCAGGTAGGGGCGGCGCATAAGGTCGCCTGCGGCCTCGCGCTCGTAGGGGTCCTGCGCCGAGGCGATCTTGAGCGCCAGATCATGCTCGACTTCATCGCGCTTGGATACCAAGTACTGTACGTACTCCTCGTTGGAGTTGGCGGTGAGGGCGGTCAGCATGCGCTGAGCGTCCCAGTTGGCGGGATCGAGCTCGGCCGCCTCGCGAAGCATGTTCTCGGCAGCGGCCTCTTCTTGCTCTGCCTGGATATCGTCAGGGATAAAGGGAATGCGGTAGTCGACAGCCTCGACCACCTTGGCAATGAGGTGCCCGGCGCGGTCGCGGTCGTGCACGATGAGCGGCGCGGGGTTGCGGGTGAATTGTTCCATCAGACGCTCTACGGCGGCACCGTCGGTGAGCGGGATATTGTCGCGGCGCAAGGCCTCAAGAACGAGGCGATGGCAATCCTCTTGAAGGGGATCGAATGCCATGGGGCCTCCTTTGCTGCGGTTAGGGTTCAAATGTCTCTATATAAGGTTCTAGTTTACCCGCATGTGGCACACCGGGGGTGCCGCACTTGGACATGCACCTTTGCACCACGAAGACGGATGTCGCACAAATGTCGGCACCTTGGACGACTGAGTGGTATCACGATGCCGCAAACGGTCGATTTTTGGCGGCGAACGGGGCACATTTTGGAGGGCCACAGTCCTGCCCGGGATATGTGGTCAACCTTGATAAAACGTTTGCCCAGCTTGGGAGTATGAATGCCCCACAAGGGTCTTCAGGGATAGAAAAAACGTTTCATCATTGTCGGCTTTAGGTGAATAACTGACCAACCAGAACGGTAGAATAGTGTTTGTCTGAGCGTTGAGACGTTTAGACATCGCGCATTGTCATCGCCGGCAACGCGCAAAACGGTCCTAACGGAGCCAATCGGGTGCTCCGTTATATACGCAAGTCTAAGAGGGGCTTGTTTAGGAGGCACAGTATGGGACGTTTTACCAATCCTCGCGATCTGTACTTTGGTGAGGGCGCTCGCCACGAGGTGAAGAACCTCAAGGGCAAGAAGGCCATCATCGTTTCTGGCGGCAGCTCTATGCGCCGCGGCGGGTTCCTGCAGGACGTTGAGGCCGACCTCAAAGAGGCCGGCATGGAGGTCAAGCTGTTCGAGGGCGTCGAGTCCGATCCATCCATCGAGACGGTCATGAAGGGCGCCGAGGCCATGCGCGAGTTCGAGCCCGACTGGATTATCGCCATCGGCGGCGGCTCGCCCATCGATGCCGCTAAGGCCATGTGGGTCTTCTACGAGTATCCCGAGGAGTCCTTCGATAACATCATCCAGCCGTTCAGCTTCCCCGAGCTGCGTCAGAAGGCTCACTTCTGCGCCATCTCCTCTACCTCCGGTACCGCTACCGAGGTCACTGCCTTCTCCGTCATTACCGACTACGCCAAGGGCATCAAGTACCCGCTGGCCGACTTCAACATCACCCCTGATGTCGCCATCGTCGACCCCGAGCTCACCTACACCATGCCCGCCAAGCTGTGCGCTCACACCGGCATGGACGCTCTGACCCACTGCATGGAGGCCTACGTTTCCACCTGCGCTTCCATGTTCACCGACGCCAACGCTCTGCACGGCATCCGCGAGATCGTCGAGTGGCTGCCCAAGTCCTATGCTGGCGACCATGAGGCCCGTCAGCACATGCACGAGGCTCAGTGCATCGCCGGTATCGCCTTCTCCTCGGGCCTGCTCGGCATCGTTCACTCCATGGCTCACAAGACCGGTGCTGCCTTCGAGAACGGCCACATCATCCACGGTGCTGCTAACGCCATGTACCTGGGCAAGGTCATCCAGTGGAACTCCAAGGATCCCCGTGCTGCCGAGCGTTATGCTTACGTGGCCAAGGAGATCCTGCACCTTCCCGGCGAGACCAACGAGGAGCTCATCGCCGCGCTCGTCCAGAAGATTCGCGACCTCAACGACCAGCTCAACATTCCGCAGTCCATCAAGGATTACGCGAATGGTGGCGTGAAGGTCGACGCCGAGAACCCGCAGATGGTCTCCGAGGAGGAGTTCCTCGCCAAGCTTCCCGAGATCGCCGCGAACGCCGAGACCGACGCCTGCACGCCCGAGAACCCGCGTGAGACCAAGGCTGCCGACTTCGAGAAGATTCTCAAGGCCTGCTACTACGACACCGACATCGATTTCTAATCGACTCTTGTTATCGTAACGAGGGGCTCCGCACGTATCTGTACGGAGCCCCTTTCTTTTTTATTTTAGAGAATGGGATAGTTATGGCTGCAATTTTCAATAGCCCCAGCAAGTACATCCAGGGCCCGGACGAGCTGGCCAAGCTCGGTTCCTATGTCGAGCCGCTCGGTGCTAAGGCCCTCGTCATCGTGACGCCTTCGGGCAAGAAGCGTGTCGGTGCCAAGATCGAGGGCGGTTTTGCCGAGGCTAAGGCCGAGCTGCTGTTTGAGGACTTTAACGGCGAGTGCTCCAAGGGCGAGGTCGATCGCCTGGTTGCGCTCGCTCGCGACAACGGTTGCGACATCATCGTCGGCGTCGGTGGCGGCAAGATCCTCGACACCGCGAAGGCCGTCGCCTATTACCTGGAGTCTCCGGTTATCATTTGCCCCACCATTGCTTCGACCGATGCACCGTGCTCGGCACTTTCGGTGCTCTACACCGATGACGGCCAGTTCGATAAATATCTCTTCCTTAAGGCAAACCCCAACATTGTCCTGATGGATACGACGGTTATCGCGGCGAGCCCGGTGCGCCTGACGGTTTCCGGTATGGGCGATGCGCTCGCAACCTATTTCGAGGCACAGGCGACGCATGATGCCGACGGCGGCACCTGCGCCGGCGGCAAGGGCGGTATGGCTGGCCTGGCGCTCGCCAAGCTCTGCTATGAGACGCTCATGGCCGATGGCGTCAAGGCCAAGGTCGCGCTGGAGAAGGGTGCGCTCACGCCTGCCGTCGAGCACATCATCGAGGCCAATACGCTGCTTTCGGGCATTGGCTTTGAGAGCTCGGGCCTTGCTGCTGCTCATGCCATCCACAATGGCCTGACGATGCTGCCCGAGTGCCACGGCATGTATCACGGCGAGAAGGTCGCCTTTGGTACCATCGTCCAGCTGGTACTCGAGGATGCTCCGACTGAGAAGCTTGAGGAAGTCTTGGGCTTCTGCATTGAGTTGGGCCTGCCGGTCACGATGAAGGAACTTGGCGTTGCCGAGCTTACACGCGAGCAGGCCATGATTGTTGCCGAGGCCGCCTGCGCGCCCGATGACACCATGTGCAACATGCCGTTTGAGGTGACGCCTGAGATGGTCGCCAACGCCATCCTGGGTGCCGACGCGCTGGGTCATTATTACCTCATGGATGAGTAAATCAAGCTAAGGAAGGGGCAAAGCCGGCAGATGGCTTTGCCCCTTTTTGCTATGGTGCAAAGTGGCCTGTCTCCAATGCACAAGTTGGTGCAGGGGGCAAGTTACTTTGCACCAATCGTTATTTGATGAAGGGCGGATTCTCGTATGGCGCTTCCCATGGTTTATGGCGGTCCCGGCCGGTATGTTCAGGGGCCGGGCGAACTTTCGCGTCAGGGCAGGTATTTGTCATGGTTGGGCTGCGCTGCTTATGTCTTGTTTGACCAGGGCACCGAGGATCGGCTGTGCAAGCAGATCGTCGATGGATTTCTGGACGAAGATCTAAGTGAGCCGTTCTTTAAGATTTATGACGGTCCGTGTACGGAAGACGCCGTTGTCGAAATGGCTAAGGAAGCCCGGGCCGAGTATTGCGACGTGGTGGTGGGCATTGGCGGCGGCAAGATACTCGATATTGCCAAGGCCGTTGCGTTTTATGCCGAGGTGCCGTTGTGCGTATGCCCCACGGCGGCTTCGATGGACGGTCCGTGCAGCGCGATTTCGGTGCTGTATCACGAGGATGGGTCGTTCGACCGCTACCTGATGCTCGAGAAGAATCCAGACCTGGTCGTGGTCGATACCAACGTGGTCGCGGCAGCCCCGCTGCGCATGACAGTCGCTGGTATGGGCGACGCGCTGGCAACGTACTTCGAGGCGCGTTCGTGCGCCGCGGCGCACGGCTCCAACGAGCACGGTGGCACGCCGGGACACTTGGCTCTGGTCGCGGCACGTGCCTGCTACGACGCGCTCATGGAGTGCGGCGTCGCTGCCAAGCGCGATCTCAAAAAGGGCCGTATATCGCCAGCGGTTGAGCGCCTGATCGAGTGCAATATTCTGCTTTCGGGCGTCGGCTTTGAGAGCGGTGGCTTGGCGTTGGCGCATGCGATCGCCAACGGCCTGACGATTTTGCCCGAGTGCAAGGCCATGCACGGCGAGGCCGTAGGGTTTGGTCTGGTGGTGCAGCTGCGCCTGGAGCGTGCACCCGAGCTTGATCGGGTGCTCGAGTTTTGCCAACGCGTCGGTCTGCCGACGACGCTCGAGGAGCTGGGCCTTGGCGAGATTTCCGATGCCGATCTGCAGAGTGTTGCAAATGCGGTCTTTAGAAACGAGCGTAACATGGCCAACGAGCAGACCAAGGTGACCAAACAGAAGCTCGTGCAGCTCATGTGCGAGGCATAGCTTGGCGCTTGATTGACCTTGTGCAATCGAGGCGGCGATAGGCATAGGCTATTTGCCGCAAAGATGCGCCGCGTGTAATTTGCCCGAGGCGTGGGCCGATAGCGTATCATTATCTCTTGCTTGTTTGCACTGCTCAGGGAGGGGCCGCGCATGGCGCAGGAACACGATCTGTTTGATGACATTATCGAGATCAGCAAGGGTTTCGACTTTCTTAAAAACCCGCTTGGCGGTGTGACCGATGCACTCGATCCGTCGGCACCGCAGTGGAATCCTGCCGACTACAAGGAGCGTCCGCGCGGCAACACCATTCCGTGCCTGACCTGCAAAAACGAAAAGAGCGGTTGCACCGCGTGCATGGACGTGTGCCCGGTCAACGCTATCGAGGTCGAGGAAGACGCCATCGAGATCCTCGACTCCTGCCGCAAGTGCGGCCTGTGCGCCGCTGCCTGTCCGACCGAGGCGATCATCTCGCCGCGCCTGGCGCCTAAAAACCTATATGACGATATCGTCTCTGCTGCTACGAGCCACGAGACCGCCTACGTCACCTGCACGCGCGCCCTCAAGCGCATGCCGCGCGAAAACGAGGTCGTCGTTGCCTGTGTGGGCGATATTACGGCCGAGACCTGGTTCTCGGTGCTGGCCGACTATCCCAACGTGAGCGTCTACCTGCCACTGGGCGTGTGCGATAAGTGTCGCAACACCGGCGGTGAGGACATTCTGGGCGAGGCGATTGCGAAGGCCGAGGAGTGGTCTGGCACGGGTTTGGGCCTGGAGGTCGACCCCAAGAGCCTCAAGTGCCATAAGCTTCGCGAGTACGAACGCAAGGAGTACATGGAAAAGATCGCCCGCACGACGGGCCTGACAGTGACCAAGCTCAACCCGGCGACGGCGGCGCTGGCCTCGGTGACGCAGAAGCTCAAAGCCCATCGTCATCAGATTACCCAGCTGGAGCGCACGCTCAACACCATGTGCGGCACCACGACGACCAAGCGTCGCCGTTCGCTCACGCACGGGCGGCAGCTGGTGCTCTCGACACTGCAGAACCATCCCGAGCTTGCCCAGAACATGCAGGTGAGCACGCCGGAGTGCGATTTTGACAAGTGCACGTCGTGTGGCGAGTGCGTTAACGCGTGCCCCACGTCCGCCTGCGATTTGGTGGGAAGCGGCCGCTTTGCGTTGGAGTCCACGTATTGTTTAGGCTGTGGCGCCTGTGTCAAGGTTTGTCCCGAGCATGCGCTCAAGCTGGTCGAGCACGACGCCTCCAATCTGGTTGTCGTCGATCCCGAGGCCGAGGAAAAGGCTGCCCAGAAGGCCAAGGCCCACGAAGAGGCGATGAAGGTCAAGGCCGAGGCAAAGGCCAAGCTCGACAAGATGCTCGACCAGGTGGAGAAGCTCGCGGACTAGCTAAAAGAGCGTAAATGATGGCCGGTGGGACAGGTACTGCCCCGCCGGCCAAAAAAGTTGCGGTGGAATAGTTCCTGTTTTGCCCTTAAGCTGGCCATTCTAGGAACTATTCCACCGCAACTAATAAATGGTTAGTTCATGCTGCTTTGGTGGCCGGTTCGACCGGTACCGTTGCGCGTCACGGTTTCATGGAGCAAAAAGAACCCGGGAACCTGTTTGGTCTCGGTGTATTCCATAAGGATACCGTCGGCGTTGTAGGTCTGTCCGCGTATAACGGCGAGTGCGTTAAAGTCGTCGAGATCGAGCACGCGCGTATCCTCGGGCGTGGGATGCTCGATCGTTACATCGCGTTTGCCCGTGGCAATCTTAATGCCAAGGTCTTCTTCGAGGTAACGATAGATCGAGTCGTTGACAATCTCGGGTGTCAGCCCCGGTACCTGTGAGCTTAGGTAATAGGAGTCGTCGGAGCACACGGCTTGTCCGTCTGCATAACGGATGCGTTTGGCGCGTGTGAGCTCACAGCCTTCGGGAAACCCGGTAATCTTGGAGAGCGCCTTGCTGCAGATGAGGAGCTCAAAGACGGTGGTGACAGTCTTGAGCTCAAAGCCTCGGTTGACCGCGATTTCCTTAAAGGTCTCGAGTCCGCCGCCACCACGACTCTTCTCGTCACTGATGTTGCGAATGACGCGCATGCCTTTGCCTTGCTGGGGGAGCACGTAACCATCTGCCGCAAGCATCGAGATGGCGCGACGGACCGTCATGCGCGAACAGTCAAACAGCTGCGTGAGCTCAGTCTCCGAAGGCAGATAGCTCTGATAGGCGTATGTGCCGTCGTCAATCGACTGCTTCACGTTGTCATAAATAGTTTGGAAGATGGCTCGCGCCATGACGGTCTCCTAGAGCTGGGTGCGTGAACGACGGATGAGGGCCGTCCGCGCAGGTGTCAATCGATTTACTTGCTGGGGTCGATTATATATTTACCCATGGCACGCAGAGCTGGGTCTGACAGGATGGCGCCGAGTTCGTCGAGGGAAGCCACCTTGGCGACCATCGAGGATACGTCGAGCCTGCCAGAGTCGATGAGCTCGAGCGCGCGACGCTGCGTATAAGGGTTGATGTAGGACGAGGTAAGCACAAGCTCCTTCTGGAAGACCTCGAAGGGCTTGACGGTGATTGTCTCATCGGGCTTGGTGAGGCCGAACATCATGACCGTAGCCTTGTGGCCGGCGATCTGGATGGCTTGCTCGATGGTGACGGGCTTGCCAACACACTCGATAACGACATCGACGTTGCCGACGCCCTCCTGCTTCAGGCGGGCCGGGACGTCCTCGTGGATGGAATCAATTGCCAGGTCGGCGCCGAGTTTGAGCGCAACCTCGCGCTTGCCCTCGACGGGCTCGAGCAAGACGACCTTGGTGGCGCCGGCGTTTTTGGCAAGCTGCATCATGAGCAGACCGATCATGCCACCGCCGATAACGACAACTGTGCTGCCGGGCTTGATGTTGCACATATCAATGCCGTGCAGGCAGCAGGAGACGGGCTCGGTCATAGCACCCTGCTCAAAGCTGGTGTGATCGCCCAACTTGTAGACTTGCTGCATATCGACGGAGCAGTACTCGGCAAAGCCGCCGTTAACGGTGGTGCCGTAACCGGTCATATGCTCGCAGTAGTGGTTGATTCCGTCGCGGCAGGGTTCGCAGCAGCCGCAGGGATGGTTTGGGTCGATGCACACGCGATCGCCCGGTTTAAAGCCAGCGACGTCGCTGCCCACGGCCTCGACAACGCCCGCAAACTCATGACCAAGGATCGTGGGCGGGGTAACGTCGGCTGCACCCTTGTCGCCTTCATAGATATGAACGTCGGTACCGCAGACGCCGCAAGCTTTGACGTTGATCAGAACGTCGCGCCTGCCCACGGCCGGCTTTGCCGATTCCTCGACTCTGAGGTCGTGCTTTCCATAGAAGACCGCACTTTTCATGGTGACTCCTTAACGTGGCGGTGAATGTTGTATCGAAGTATAGGTATGTAAACATCCTTATACAAGCATATCTAGACAAGTTGATAAATTTTTTGGTTTTAAAGAATTACGACAAACAGGCAATAACAGGTAAATTATTTGAAATAAACCGTTCACCGTCAATTATCGACCGCTGACCGAACATAGAAACCGTATTAACTTGTCTAGATAAGTGATATGATAAAAAAAGAAGCGCAAGAAGTCGGGGACACGGGCCCACCCGTCCTATTGCACGAGGTACACGCAAACGGCGCGTCTGCGGTCTCGAGTGAAGCCAAAACCGCAGCCGCTCCGAATGAAGAGAGGGGGATTCCCCGTCATGATGCAAAAGATACAACGTTTCGGCGGTGCAATGTACACGCCTGCAATTCTTTTCGCATTTTCCGGAATCGTCGTCGGCCTGGGTACGTTGTTTACCACCGAGGCGATCTTTGGCGAGATGGCCACTGCGGGCCATCTTTGGTTTGATTGCTGGAATGTGCTGCTCCAGGGTGGTTGGACGCTCTTTAACCAGATGCCGTTGCTGTTTTGCGTAGCGTTGCCAATCTCGCTCGCGAACAAGCAGAACGCTCGCTGCTGCATGGAGGCTTTGGCCATCTACCTTACCTTCAACTACTTTGTAAGCACAATCTTGGGGCAGTGGGGCCCTGTCTTTGGTGTCGACTATTCTGTCGAGGCGGGCAGCGGTACTGGTCTTGCCACTATCGCAAGCATCAAAACGCTTGACATGGGCATCATGGGCGCGCTCATTATCTCTGGTATCGCCACGATGCTGCATAACAAGTTCTTCGACACCGAACTTCCTGAGTGGCTGGGCGTGTTCTCGGGTTCCGTGTTCATCTATATGATCGGTTTCTTCGTTATGGTTCCGGTCGCTCTTATCGCCTGCCTGGTGTGGCCGCATGTTCAGGCTGCTATCGCCGCCTTCCAGGGATTCATCCTTTCCGCCGGTACGTTTGGCGTGGGTGTCTTTGCTTTCTTCGAGCGCGTGCTGATCCCTACAGGCCTGCACCACTTTATCTATACGCCGTTCTATTACGACAACGCGGCGGTCAACGGCGGCATCTTTGCTGCTTGGGCCAACATCCTGCCCCAACTGGCTGCCGATCCGAGCATTGCTCTTAAGGATGCCGCACCCTGGGCTGCCTATACCTGCCCTGGTTGGACTAAGGTCTTCGGCTCGCTTGGCGTCGCCATTGCGTTTTATATGACCGCCAAACCCGAGCGCAAGCAGCGCGTCAAGGCTCTGCTGATCCCGGTCACCCTTACCGCTATGCTTTGCGGTATCACCGAGCCGCTTGACTTCACCTTCCTGTTCATCGCGCCCGGCCTGTTCGTCGTCCACTGCGTGCTCGGAGCGCTTGGCTGCATGGCTCAAAACCTCCTTGGCGTCGTGGGTATCTTCGACGGCGGCATCATCTCGATGCTCTCGTGGGACTGGTTGCCCCTTTGGGCCGCACACGGTCTGCAGTACGCCATCTCCATCCTTGTCGGTCTGTGCTTTACCGCTCTTTGGGTTGTGGTCTTCCGTTTCCTGATCGTCAAGTTCGACTTTAAGACCCCCGGTCGCGAGGATGACGATGTTGAGGTCGAGCTCAAGTCCAAGGCCGACTACAAGCAAAAGCAGGGCGGTGCTGCTGCTGGCAAATCGGCCGCCCAGAGTAAAGATGATGAGCGCTTGGTGCTTGCCGAGAACATCCTCGATCTGCTCGGTGGCACGGATAACATCATCGATGTAACGAACTGCGCTACCCGTCTGCGCGTTAACGTCAAGGACAAGAGCGTCGTTGCACCCGAGGCTTCCTTCAAGGCGATCGGTACGCATGGCTTGGTGGTCCAAGGTCAGTCAATCCAGGTCATCGTCGGCCTTAGCGTCCCGCAGGTTCGTGAGAAGTTCGAGAGTCTTCTGAAGTTCGAGAGTCTTCTGTAAACCATCGTCCATCGAAACAATCGGCCTTGCAGAGCCGGTATGCACCGCAAGGCCGATTCTAGAGATAAAAAACTCCACTTCTAGGTAACAATTCCAAACCGTGCAGGCCGCGTACGGGGATGGATTGAGCAAGCGGCCAGAATGAGGAGGACATCATGTCCAAGAAAAACTATGCCGTGACCATTGCCGGCGGTGGCTCTACCTTCACCCCGGGCATCGCTCTGATGCTGCTTGAGGAGCGCGACCGCTTCCCGGTCAACAAGGTGACCTTCTACGACAACAACGCCGAGCGCCAGGAGATCGTGGCAAAGGCCTGCGAGATCTACTTCCACGAGAACGCCCCCGAGGTTGAGTTTAGCTACACCACCGACCCCGAGACCGCATTCACCGGGACCGACTTCGTCCTTGCTCACATCCGCGTCGGCCTGTACGCCATGCGTGAGCTCGACGAGAAGATTCCTCTCAAGTACGGCTGCGTTGGCCAAGAGACCTGCGGTGCCGGCGGTATCGCCTACGGCATGCGCTCCATCGGTGGTGTCATCGAGATCCTCGACTACATGGAGAAGTACAGCCCCAACGCCTGGATGCTCAACTACTCCAACCCCGCGGCTATCGTCGCCGAGGCCTGCCGCGTGCTGCGCCCCAACAGCCGCATCATCAACATCTGCGACATGCCGATCGACCTTATGGATAAGATGAGCCGTATGTGCGGCATCAAGGATCGTCGCGAGCTGCAGTATAGCTACTACGGCCTCAACCACTTTGGTTGGTGGAGCAAGATCTACGACAAGGACGGTAACGACCTCATGCCGCAGATTAAGGAGCACATGGCTAAGAACGGCTACCTGGACGGCATCGAGCACGAGGCCGGTAAGGAGCAGCATGTCGAGGAGAGCTGGATTCACACCTTCGGCAAGGCCAAGGATGTCTATGCTGTCGATCCCGAGACGATTCCCAATACCTACCTCAAGTATTACCTGTACCCGGACTATGTCGTCGAGACGTCTGACCCCAACTACACTCGCGCCAATGAGGTTATGGACGGCCGCGAGAAGAAGGTCTTTGGCGCTTGCCGCGACATCATCGCCAAGGGTACGGCTAAAGACGGCGGCTTTGAGCCAGATGTACATGCCAACTACATCGTCGACCTTGCCTGCGCACTGGCCGAGAACACGCTCGAGCGCTTCCTGCTGATTGTCCCCAACGATGGTGCTGTGCCCAACTTCGACCCGACGGCCATGGTCGAGGTGCCTTGCATCGTCGGCTCCAACGGCTTTGAGAAGATCTGCCAGGGCCCGATTCCGCAGTTCCAGAAGGGCCTGATGGAGCAGCAGGTTTCCGTCGAGAAGCTCGTTGTCCAGGCTTGGGTCGAGGGCAGCTACCAGAAGCTCTGGCAGGCACTCACGCTCTCCAAGACCATTCCTTCGGCGAGCGTTGCCAAGCAGATCCTGGACGAGCTCATCGAGGCCAACAAGGATTTCTGGCCCGAGCTTAAGTAAGGACTACTGTCTCGAACCTCACGCATCTCTGCTTCATTTGCGCCGCCGCGGTGTCCGGATTCGCCCGGATGCTGCGGCGGCGCTATACTTATGAGGTTTGAAGTACCTGTACCAAAAGGAGCTGTCGTGTCCCTTTCCATCGGTATCGTGGGCCTGCCCAACGTGGGCAAGTCGACGTTGTTCACCGCGCTTACCAAAAAGACCGGCCTTGCCGCCAACTACCCGTTTGCCACGATCGACCCCAACGTGGGTATCGTCGATGTGCCCGATAGCCGCCTGCAAAAGCTCGCCGACATCGTTAACCCCGGCCGCATTGTGCCGGCTACGGTCGAGTTCGTCGACATCGCTGGCCTGGTGAAGGGTGCCAACGAGGGCGAGGGCCTGGGCAACCAGTTCTTGGCAAACATCCGCGAGACCGACGCCATCTGCGAGGTCGTGCGCTACTTTAAGGACCCCAACGTTATGCGTGAGGTGGGCCGCACGGGCGAGTTCGTCGACCCCGCCGGTGACGCCGACACCATCATGACCGAGCTCATCCTGGCCGACATGGGCACGCTCGAGAAGCAACTGCCCAAGCTCGAGAAGGAGGCCAAGCGCGACAAGGAGCTCATGCCCAAGTTCGAGGTGGCCAAGCGCCTGCTTGCCTGGCTCAACGAGGGCAAGCGCGCCGCATCCATGGAGATGACCGACGAGGAGCGTGCTGCCGCCAAGGGCCTGTTCCTGCTCACCATGAAGCCCATCCTGTATGTGGCCAACGTGGACGAGGATATGCTCAACGAGGACCTGGCGCCCATCGATGGTGTCAAGCCGTTGCCGATCTGCGCCAAGATCGAGGCCGAGCTTTCCGAGCTCGATCCCGAGGACGCCGCCGACTACCTGGAGAGCCTGGGCCTGGAGCAGCCCGGTCTGGACGTGCTCGCGCAGGCGGCCTATAAGCTGCTCGGCCTGCAGTCGTTCTTTACGGCCGGCGAGATGGAGGTCAAGGCCTGGACGGTGCGTCAGGGCGCGACCGCCCCGCAGGCCGCCGGCGTCATCCACACCGATTTTGAACGCGGCTTTATTAAGGCCGAGGTCATTGGTTACGACGACTACATCGAGCTCGGTGGCGAGCAGGGCGCCAAGGCTGCCGGCAAGCTGCGCATCGAGGGCAAGGACTATGTCATGGCCGATGGCGACGTCGTGCACTTCCGCTTTAACGTGTAAGGGCGACGCATATGTTCAAATACGGCAAAAAAGCTGGCTACATGGGCATCGCGCTGCTGGTGCTTGCGGTGCTTCCGCTGGTGGTCGCAGCGTTTGTTATCCCCAACATTGGTCCCGAGGTGGCAACGAAGTTTAACGCAGCCGGCGAGGTGACGCGCTGGGGCAAGAGCTACGAGTTGCTGGCGCTGCCAGTGCTCAACCTGCTGCTGAGCGTGGCGACGTACTTTACGGCGGGACGCCAGGCTAAAAACAATGATGACTCCGACGCCATGGCGCGCATCGTGTGCGAGCGCTACTTGCGCAACGGCTGCATCACGGGCGTGTTCCTCAACGTAATCAACGTCTACTTTATGTACTCGGCGATTACCGGAACGGGCTTTGGCTTTGGTTTCTAGCTTGTCCTTTTAGGCAACGAGCCTGCACGCATATTCAATGGCTGCTGCGAGGCCGCCGCTCGATCGTGGTTTAAAGACCATGTCAGCGGCGGTCTCGTTTTCGTATCCGGCGCCGCGAAGGGCGAGTGCGATACCGGCTTCCAGGAGAAGAGGCAGACCGCGCTGGCTGGTTGCGATTACGGCAGCCTGATTGAGTGAGCAGCTGTGCGCTTGGCATCGGATGGCAAGTTCACCTTGCGCCGGGCAAGGGACCAGAACGGCGGCGACGCGACTTGATAGCAATGCAAATGCTGTGCGCTCATCGGGCGAAAGGCATTCTGCTTCAACGACGACGAGCTTGGGCGGTGCGCTGTTTGTGCGAGGCGTGGCTCGGTACATGCGGACCGAAGAACCCGACATAGAAAACTCCTGTGTATTCGGCAAAACGTAAACTATAGTTTACGTTTATGTTCGGCTCCATTTCAAACTCGGCTGCATGGACGAACGTGCGAAACAGATTCTTGGCAGGCGGGTCGAAGAGACACGCAGGGACCTTGGTATCTCCAAGGTTGATTTTTGTGTGGCAACAGGAATCAGCCGACCCTACCTCGACCGAATCGAAGGTGGGACGGCAAATTTCACGCTCAAGGTTTTATTTAAGATCGCGCCCGCACTCGGCATGACGGTGTCAGAACTTCTCGAAGGTATCGAATAGGGGATACCCGTCGACAACTGAATTACGCCATCGGGATGCGGTCGTGGTTGACTTGGCTGTAGAACAGACGCTGAATCTCGGTCGCATCACGTGACTGGCCGAGTGCCCACATGGTTTTGGCCACGAGCGTCTCGGTTGTCATATCGTCGCCGCGCAAAATACCCGGATGATCAGCGTAGGCGCGGCCGACCTCATAAACACCTAGGTCAAGGCCTTCCTCGGGGACCTGCGTGGTCATAACGACAGTGCGGCCCGAATCGACCCAGCGGAAAATTGCCTCCTGGAACGACTCACCGGACTCGCCAAACTCGGGGATACCGCCAATGCCAAAGGTCTCCAGGATTACAGCATCGTAGCTATTGGCAAGGGCATCGAGGATGCCCGGGTTTACGCCGGGCGTGAGCTTAAGGACAAACACGCGCGGGTCGATGCTGTCGTAGAAACGCACCGGGTTTTCGCCCTGATGCGTGCCGTGAAGCCCGTTGCGCACAATGCGGTCGTTGCGGATGTAGGCAATGGGCGGATAGTTGACGCTAATGAACGCGTTAAAGCTCATGGTGCGCTGCTTGCGGGCGCGCGTGCCGGCAATGGCTACGCCGCCAAACACGATGGAAACGTCGTGCGAGTGCTCGTCGAGCGCATAGAGCAGGCTCTGGTACAGGTTGAGCTTGGCGTCGGTAAAGGGGTTGCCCATGGGCTTTTGCGAGCCGGTGAGCACGATGGGCTTGGGGCTGTCCTGAATCAGGTAGGAAAGCGCTGCTGCGGTGTAGCTCATGGTGTCGGTGCCGTGCAGAATCACGAAGCCGTCGTGGTCGTCATAGCCTTCGACGATGACGTCGCGGATGCGCATCCAGTCGCTCGGGCGCATGTTGGTGCTGTCGATGTTCATGGGCTGCACGACGTCGAGCTCGCAGAGGCCCGAGATCTCGGGGACGCTCTGGGCGAGTTCCTCACCGGTCAGGGCGGGGGAGAGGCCGTTGCCGTCCTCGGTCGATGCGATGGTGCCGCCCGTGGCGATGAGAAGGATGCGCTTCATGCTGGTATTCCTATCGTATTTGCCGCCGCAGAGGCGGAGTCGTTCGGCAGTATTGTGGCACAGGGCGTCCAATGTTCAAACGTATTACATCATCTGTAGCGTTTGGTAACACTTCAATTGCCGTCAAATAGGGGCCCAGGTCGTGCGTTTGCCGTGCGCTGATGGCTGCGAGGGACGAGAAACCCCATATAACGTGTACACTATGAAAGTTATTTTTGTTCATTCACGCGGGTGGGCACCGGCTCCCCGCCAACAAGAGGGGGAAACCATGGATCAAAAGGCTTCCGCAAAGGTCCTCGTACTCGACTTTGGTGCGCAGTACGGTCAGCTCATTGCCCGTCGCGTCCGCGACCTCAACGTGTATTCCGAGATTGTGCCCTGCGACATCTCGGCCGATGAGATTCGCGAGATGAACGCCTCTGCGCTCATCCTTTCCGGCGGCCCGGCTTCCGTGTACGCCGAGGACGCTCCGTCCATCGATCCCGCCATCTTTGACCTGGGCCTTCCCGTCCTGGGCTTTTGCTACGGCCATCAGATCACGGCCGTGACGCTCGGCGGCAAGGTCGGCCATTCCGAGGTAGGCGAGTACGGCCGCGCCACCATCACGCGCAGGGCAGGCGCCAAGCTCTTTAACTCCACGCCCATGGAGCAGACCGTGTGGATGAGCCATCGCGATGCCGTTTCCGAGGTGCCCGAGGGCTTTACCGTTACCGCCAGCACCGACGTGTGCCCGGTCGCTGCCATGGAGTGCGTCGAGCGCAAGATTTTCACCACGCAGTTCCACCCCGAGGTCAAGCACTCCGAGTACGGTCAGCAGCTGCTGAGCAACTTCCTGTTTGAGATCTGCGGCCTGGAGCCCAACTGGAGCATGGACAACCTGGTCGAGACCATGACGGCCGAGTTCCGCGAGAAGGTCGGCGACGACCGCGTGATTCTGGCTCTGTCCGGTGGTGTCGACTCCTCCGTCGTGGCTGCGCTGGGCGCCCGCGCCGTGGGCAAGCAGATGACCTGCGTGTTCATCAACCACGGTCTGCTGCGCAAGGGCGAGCCCGAGCAGGTGGAGGAGGTCTTCACCAAGCAGTTTGACGTCGACTTTATCCATGTTCACGCCGAGGACCGTTATGCCGAGCTTCTGGCCGGCGTGACCGAGCCCGAGGAGAAGCGCCGTATCATCGGTACGCAGTTCTGGAAAGAGTTCTTCGCGGTTGCTCAGCAGCTCGAGACCGATGGCAAGCCGGTCAAGTACCTGGCTCAGGGCACCATCTACCCCGACATCATCGAGTCCGGCGCTCGCAAGACGGGCGGCAAGACGGCCACCATCAAGAGCCACCACAATCTGATTCCGTTCCCCGAGGGCGTACACTTCGATCTTATCGAGCCGCTCGACCACTTCTTTAAGGACGAGGTCCGCGCACTTGGTCTGGCACTGGGCCTGCCGGGTCACATCGTGTTCCGCCAGCCTTTCCCGGGCCCGGGTCTGGCCATCCGCATCATCGGCGCGGTCGACAAGGAGAAGCTCGAGATCCTCAAGAACGCCGACGCTATCGTGCGCGAGGAGCTCGACGCCTACAACCAGCGTCTGTTTGAGCAGACCGGCGAGCGCAACTCTGAGCACAGCTGCTGGCAGTATTTCGCGGTTCTGCCCGACATTAAGTCCGTCGGCGTTATGGGCGACGAGCGTACCTATCAGCGCCCGATCATCCTGCGTGCCGTCGAGTCCAGCGATGCCATGACCGCCGACTGGGCCAAGCTGCCCTACGACGTACTGGCCCGCATCTCCGGCCGTATCGTTGCCGAGGTTCCCGGCGCCAACCGCGTGTGCTATGACATCACGTCCAAGCCGCCTGCGACGATCGAGTGGGAATAACGTACATACGTTCGGTTATTTTATAGTACCAGGTAGCATGTGCAGTTTCAATTGAAGCTGCACATGCTACTGCATATGGGTCAATGTCGGCATCAATGCCCGCGATGCTTCTGATTGCACCTCAGCGTTCGTCGCCCGAAACGCTCCTCCACCTCTTCCGCGCGGCATCGTACCTTCCCTCCTCGGCGCGCTTCGCCAACCCAACACAAAATTGACCATCGTAATATACAGTCAGGGTTGACGACAAGCTGATCTGCATGGTTGATTCCCCCTTTATGTAGACGACCATGCAGACAAGGGGCAACCGAGGAGACGGGTTGCTGATGCAAACTCCTGCATGCCCGCCACTACCCGACGGAGACCGTGTTTTGTTTCCAGTGGCCGCGCTGAAGGACGCCGGAATCATCCAGAGCATGTCCAAGAAGATCGATACTCTCAGCACCAGAACATGACCGTGCTAAATGAAGATTTTTTCGACTTTTACAGGAAGAATGAGTCTTCGCAGTTTGATCTCATAATTGGCAATCCTCCGTACATTAGGTATCAGTATCGCGAAAGCACCCAGCGCTCTCCCTATCCTCGATATTGACCTCGCACAACATGAAAGCAAACAAGCTGGTCAAACAAGCTAGTTAATGCTTGGGTTGGATTTGTAGTCGCTTGTACCGATATGCTTCGTAATGATGGAACTCTGGCCTTTGTTATTCCAGCCGAAGTCATTCAAGTTGCGTACGCGCAAGACCTACGATTGTTTTTATCAACACATTTTTCGAGTATTACTTTGCTCACATTCGAGGTGCTTGTCTTTCCTGAAATTGAACAAGAAGTGCTCGTGTTTGTTGGAAAAAGGGGAACCGATGACGGCAAAATCCGTGAAATTGAGTCAAAGACATAGAGACTTTGTCGAAACGTGACATCTCCACTATTCCATTTCAGCCAATAAGGCGCGTTCATGAAAAATGGATGAAGTGTTTCATTGGCGCTGAAGATGCCAAAGTTCTATTTGAAATTAAGCGAGACTCGAGATCCGTGCATTTTTCGGACGTCGCTCTAATCAACGTGGGCATAACGACAGGAAGCAACAGGTTTTCTCTCTCTCGACGACAACACCTCTTACAAGTATGAACTGGATTGTTGCCATGCCGCCAATTGGCAGAAGTTCGCGTGCATCGAGAATTAGATTCGAGGAGCACGACTGGAAAGAGAACAGGGCTGTAGGAAAGAGGTCTCGACTACTCGTCCTTAAACCCAATCAGTGCGGCATGCTGAACCCCGTTCAGCATGCCGTACCTTGACGAAGGTGAAGAGAATGGCGAGCACGCAGAATATAAATGCTCGATAAGCGGCAGCTGGTATTCCGTCCCATCCGTATGGGTTCCCGACGCTTTTTTCTTAAGGCGTAACAACCTGTATCCGAAGTTTGTTCTCAATGCATGTTCCGCGGTTTCCACCGACACGATGCATAGAATGAAATTCAACGATGGCTTCAATCATGAAATTGCGCTATTGGCGTACTACAATAGCATTGACTTTGCTTTCATTGAGCTATGCGGACGAAGCTATAGTGGCGATGTTCTGGAAATCCTCCCGAAGGAAGTTGGAAGCGCGATGCTCCCTGATTTGTTTTCCCTGGAATTCGAAGAGGGGCAATAGAGGAATACCTGCATTTCATCGATGGCGCGACACGCTCCAACCCGAACATAGGAGTTGTTTTTGGACCGTATTGATTCCGAGATCCTTGTTAATCGACTTGGACTAGCACTCGAAATGTGCAATCCCGCCGACGAGTTTGGAAAACACCCCAGAAAAGGCGTCTACTCAGAGCAGAATAGTCTCCTTATCCAATAAGTATCGAAAAGACTCACAGAGGCAAAGATGGCAATATCAGCACCAAAATCAAATGACACGAATCTTTCCGATTTGCTGTTCAGCATTCATAAGGGAGAGACACAGCTTCCCGACTTCCAACGCAAATGGACCTGGGACGATAATCGAATTAGAAGCTTGCTCGCAAGCCTTTCGCAAGGTTATCCAATGGGCGCATTGATGCAACTTGAATATGGCGGCTCGGAGGTTAAATTCAAATATCGCACCATCGAAGGAGCTCCTTCCTCAGAAGCAACACCTCGTTATTTAGTTATGGACGGTCAGCAGCGTTTGACTTCGATGTATCGATCCCTGTACGGGAAGGATGCAGTTGCTACAACCAACGACAAACGCGTCGCCATCTCACGTCTCTATTATCTGGACATGAACACTTGCCTTGATCCGGAAGCTGATAGGTATGACGCCATTGTTTCCGTTCCCGAGGACAGGAGAATTAAGGAGAATTTCGATCGAGACGTCAAGCTCGACTTATCTACCCGTGAACTCGAATATGAACATGAGATGTACCCTGCAAACATCCTTTTTGACTCCAGCGCTGCAACGCAATGGCTTCTTGGATACATGGCTTTCCACCAATCATCTCCGGATGCTATGGCCAAGTTCAACAAGTTCCAGCAAGATGTCATCGAGACAATCACCTCATATAGACTTCCTGTAATAACCATGGATAAAAGCACGCCGCGCGAGGCTGTTTGCAAGGTATTCGAGAACGTCAATACCGGAGGCGTATCCCTCACCGTATTCGAGCTCGTTACTGCCACTTTTGCCACATACGAGTTTGACCTCCGGGGCGATTGGGAAGCCAACAAGCGCCGAATCCATGCGCTCGACAAGGACATTCGCACCGACGTTACGGAAAGTGTGGACGAAACCGCGTTCCTGACCACAGTGACACTGTTCACGAACTACAAGCGCAAACGCGATGGTTTGAGTGGAGCCGTCAGCTGCAAAAAGAAAGACGTGCTGGACCTGCGATTCGAGGATTATCAGGCAAACAAGGAAGTCGTCATCGAGGGCTATGAGCTTGCTCGCGAATTTTTGCTATCGCAGTCCGTATTTAGGAAGCGCGATCTTCCATACACAACCCAGATCATTCCATTGGCTGCAATTGCAGGCTACGTGGGCTCCAAGCTGTTCAAAGACCCTAAGAGTCAGAAAATTGTTGCGCGCTGGTTCTGGTGCGGAATCTTCGGTGAGATGTATGGCGGCTCGAACGAAACCCGCTACTGCTATGACATCGAGGATGTAGTCGCTGAAATTGAAGGCGCTGAATCCGAGATGCGCACCGTGAACGATGCCCACTTCCAATCCACCCGACTTTTGGGACTCCAGTCGAGGCAATCGGCAGCATATAAGGGAATCATGGCTCTTCTCTATAAGGGTAAGGGTCTAGATTTCATGCGTGGTATATCCATCGATATCGTGAACAGCATGGAAACGGCTCCTGATATCCATCACGTCTTTCCGCAGAGCTACTGCGAAAAGATGGGGTACGACAGGCAGAAATGGAATTCTGTCATTAATAAGACGCCCCTACTTCCTGAATCGAATAGAGAAATCGGAGGTGCAGCTCCTAGCGTCTATTCAGCGAAAATCCTCAAGAAGGCTGATATCGAACAAGATGAGCTTCGTAATCGAATCGAGTCGAACCTCATCGCATGGGACGCCTTTATTGTGGATGATTTCGACGCTTATTTCAAAGCTCGTGCTATTGCCTTGCTTGATGCGATTGAGCTTGCTATGGGCAAATCTATCTCCGACAGAAGCACAGAGGAAACGATAAAGAGATTTGGTTGTTCGCTGGAATAACAAGTTATTAGAGTTTGTATTATTCACGGAAAGAAGGCTTGATGACCGATTTCGAAGCTTTGCAGCAGTTATGCAACACAGCCGATCAGTTGTCCAATAGGTATACCAGCGCTAGCTCGCCTGACTTCAAAGCATGGAAGACGAAAGCCGATAGGCTTTTGATAAGGCGATTCGGCGAAGACAGCTACGAATTCAAGAGCTTTAATAAAATCAGTTATTCTCTGTCTCTCTTCACTATCAGCACACCTGACTCAGCGTTCGTTGAAGCTTGCACAAGCGGCCTGCGAAAGGCGAAGGCCGTACTTGAAACATACCTCGATGAATTTTCGGACCAGGAGGAGTCTGCATCGATAACAAACATAGGTGACTTCTCGAAAGTATTCATTGTTCATGGTCATGACGGAGAACTTCGAGAGAGAGTTGCAAGAATCATCGAAAGGCAGGGCTTGAAAGCGATAATTCTAAACGAGCAATCAAACCACGGTCAGACAATCATTGAGAAATTAGAGACAGAAGGAAACGCCGCTGGTGCCGTATGTCTCTTTACCGCAGACGATGAGGGAAAATCACGTGTTGAACAATCAGCAAGGCCCAGGGCACGACAGAATGTCGTCTTTGAAGCAGGATACTTTATCGGTCGGCTGGGCCGAGAGAACGTCACCATCCTCGTAGATAAAGGAATCGAAATCCCCTCCGATCTTCAAGGCGTCGTATATACCGGAACAGATAATTGGGAATTCAGACTCCTGAAAGAGTTGAGATCGATGGGATACTCCATTGATCTCAACAAGATGGACTTCTAACTAATCCAGTAAGCCATTCTTCGCGCGATAAACTTTCGCTTCATAATGCGTTCGCCGTTTGATCAGGAGCAAATCGTGACCCACTGTGGCTCACGAAACCGCCCTGCCCCGCCCCGAAATCTGTGATCCAAATTTGACCCCATGGACTCGCGGCCATTTTTGAGACTGGATGCAAATGGGACAAACTGCAACAAACTGGAGGCAGTTTTTTTAACCATCGAGTGGGCGTGAGCGATATTCGTTGATTTCAAGCCCTCGACCTGCGAGAACAGGTCGAGGTTTCTTATTTTGTAACCTTTGCGGTTTCGCGCCCCGTGAACAGGGGACGTAGCACTGTTCACGTTTGGGCCCATGTCGGCACCGACCATTGCCCGCGCTGCTTCTGCTTGCGCTTCAGCTTCCGCCGCTCGAAGCACGTCGCTTGGAGTTCCCCGCCAGGGGAGAGCTAACCGTTCCTTGCGAAACCGCGAGACCACCTATATCCGCTTGCTGCGGGCTTGCTTGAGCCAGTTCCTCTTGAAAGAGCCTATACCTCCGAAGAACTTGTTGTACGTCTCACCGTTCTCCTTGGCCTCGTACTTGACCAAGGCAAGTTCGATAGTGCAGAGGTAATCCGCAACTTGCTCGAGGCGGTAGTCGGTCATCGAGGTCTTACGGCGTCGGACGACCCCTTTTGAGAGGACCTTGCCCACCGAGCGGTCGAGCGCCTGCTTGACAATGTCCTGACCGTTGTCGTAATAGACCTTCACATCGTCGAAGGATTGAAAGAAGCCCAGGTGTTCAATCATGGCAGAGGAGATATCGTGCCCCATACGCTCCATTAGCCTTGTCGGGTCTTCGAACTGGCTGCGGCGGTAGACGAACGTAATATAGGAAATGGGAAGTTTGCGGACGAACGAGGAGAAGTAGGCGAGCATCACCTTGCGCTGCTCGATGTTAAGAAACTCATAATCCTTGTGCCCGTTCATGAGAGGCTCGGAGTGAAACGGAATGTTAGGGAGATCGGCCCTGGCAAGCTTGGCCTCATAGCCCGTGACCGCCTCGGCGATGCTGTCTGCCTGGTCGTGAAAGACGAGTGTGAGCAGGTAGTAGCGAGCTTTGCCGCTGCGGTCGCCGCTCTCGTCGACGAAGATGCTGAGCTCCTTGGCCAATGGGGACTCCTAATGGAATGGATAAAAAAATAGCCGGGGGACTCCCCCGGCACTTGGAGGTAGCTTAATGAGCCACCAATAATCTTATAGCATGCTCTGACGGTGAGTGCAAGGGGGGGCGAGCCGGTACATGGCGTCGCGGCTTATGCGCAGCATCGCGCGCCTCGTCGGCGCCGAATATCGCGTTAGTCGATGTGATGAGCCTCACCTGGCTCCTGCTAATGCTCTTTGTCATGGTCGTCCTCGAGTTCCTTTCGTTTCAAGGCTCCCTCGCGTGCCCGGCCGCGGGCGGCTCCCGGGGCGGTCGCCGCCGTCATTTCCTGCCGAGCCTGTACGAGTCGATCTCTCCCGACCAGATGAGGTCGTACGCCTTGTTTCGGCTCGCCCTCATGTACTCCTGCATCTCGATCACCGTCATCCATTCGTCCCGATCTCGGCTTCCCTCGGGCGCGGCGCATTCGGCTGTGCGTGCCATGGTTCCTCCAATCTTCCCGTGCGGCACCGCGCGAGGACACCGCACGACACCGTGTGCCTTTTCGTCTGCACGACGATTGAACCGCCTGATGGCGATTGGTGAGCACGGCAGGAGCGGAGACGGGTCGAAGTGGGTCGAGCTGGTCGTGCCTTCACGAAACGGCCATGAGCCGCGTGCCTTAGCTCGCAGCTAAGTCCCTGAAAAGTAAAAGGCACCCATGCGGGCGCCTGCCTAGTAGCTGGAGTTGTTCGGTTGTGGTCGGAATGCTCGTCTTCCGCGGTGCTGTCGTCCGGGGTCCGGCATCTGTCGTTCGCCTCTTCTGTCGTGTTTGATGTTGCGTGTTCTGCGAGCGACCTTGTGCAGGTTCTTCAACCCGTTGCCCCAGGTGCACCCGGATAAATGGTACCCATCCGTTGGGACACGACCTGCTGTGGTTGTCATTTCGGACGAATGGGAGCAGACGAACGGCGCGAGGATGCGAGCCGAATTCGAGTTAGTCAATATTGGCTTTTGAATCGGACCGATTGGGATTGCCTCATTGCCGGCAGCTCTTCGAGTCCAATCGTGAAATAGCTGCATCCAGTGCGGCTTTGTAGCCCTCTGATGCTGCTTCGTAATCTTGGATATAGGATTCTAGGTCGGAGGCGACGGCATTCGGGAAGCTCTCGACCCACCGTTTCCCCTTAGGCTTCGCCAGCCTCACCGCGCCGTCCATCCCGAATAGCCACCTGTAAAAGGTCGGAGACGGCATCGCGCTGACGCAGGCGTAGCCGATGACGTTTCTTTCGTCGCTCTCGTCGATGTGACAGAATTTGAGGTCGTGGCCGAACCTTTCGTAAACGTACTTGGCATGAGTGCCGGATACTTCCAGGAACAGCTTTCTGGCGGTGCCCGAGCCGAACATGTCGACCCGCTGGCGCGTGTCCGCGACCACGCGCGTCCTCAGCGCCTCTACCTTATCCCGATCCGACACCGGTTTTCCGGTGACAACCGGGTCCGCGATATCGTCTAGTCGGTAGAAGTAGGGACTGGGGGAACCGCCTTCGTCGATATGCATGCTCTCGAGATAGTAGCGGCCGAAGCTGAACACGATCGCCACCGGGTCCTCCTCGTACGGCCCAATCTTTACGGTCGATCCGTTCATCAGGTGAACCTGCTTCTTGAAGGCGAGCCTTTCGTTCATGCGGATCGCTCGGGATGCGGCATGGAGGACGTTGAAAATCGCGTCGGTGTCCCTGCCGGCCTTGCGGTCGACGAACACGGTCTCCACGCTTTCGTCGACGTCATAGTCGGAGGAGAATGCGAGCACCTTCGAGGAGATCTTGTCCTTCCGCCCCTCGCCGATGAAGGAGCTCGTCCCCAGCACGTCCGAGATGAGGATCGCCTCCTCGGATGACAGGGGTTTGTTTACGGCCCTGAACCCGACGTTCTCGCCGTGGCCAGGTATCGCCATGCGGATTCCCATGGGCATGCTTTCGCTTATCTGGTGCAGGTCCTTGAGAATGGCGTTCTCCGACGTCGGCCTCTCGGAGCAGATGCCTATGACGCGCGCGATTTCCGATGCGGATATGCCCGTCCTCTCATCGGTGAAGCGGACGAGGAGGTCGAGGACGGACAGGATCCTGCTTCTCGATGTGCCGCTCGCCGCGAATCCGGCTTCCTTTAACTCGGAGATCTCCTCCTCGGTGAATGTCCTAGACATTGCAGGTCCTCCATAAACAGCTTTATTGCCTATGAAATTGTAGGCAATCCAAACCAGTCAGAGGAGACGAAATTCCGATGGCGGTTGAAAATAAGGGTCGAAGCAATGGAAGAGAGAGTAGGGAGCCAACTATGAACGACGCCGGACGGGCGGTGAACGCCCCGACGATTTCGTCAGCCGATGCCGTAGCGGAGGCGGCGTGCGATAACGGAAGGAGGATCCTCGGCTTTTCGCCGGAGCAGCTGATCGCCGCTTGCGGTCTGGCCTTGATGGGCATCGCTGTTTTAGTCGGGTCGAACTACAGCCTCTCTATCGCCAAAGGTGATTTCAGGCTTGATCTGCGCCCTGCGTGCTAGGCGATGCGCCCACGCGGAAGCAACAACCGCTGTTGTGGGACGCGGCGTCGTCGACGCGTGACGCGCCCCAAGGAATTAACTCTCGATTCGAATGATAGGAGACGATATGGAATGCAATGATTTCCCCGAAGTTGGCACCAGGTTGACGTACGGGGAGGCGATCCCCGTTTACGATCGCTTCGAGCGGTCGATGCTCGAGAAGGCGTACGGGGCCGGGCTCCTGCCCGCGGCGGGGCTGTACGACCTGCTCTGGCAGCTTGAGTCGCTCGCGCAGAAGTTCGGAATCGAGGGCAAGGGGGGCCTTCTCAAGGCTCAAGAAGGAGATTCGGTCGTTTTCGAGCGAGAGGACCGCTCTGGCGAACGGGGTGAACGGCGAGAGGTTCTACCTTTTGCAGAACCAATCGGCGCTCAAGCAGCATGATGAGACTCATCTTTTCAAGGTCGGAATCGACGGAAACAAGCTTGCTGATGACCTCGACGAAGCTCTCGAGCTGCTTTCGAAAGAGGCCTCAAAGAGCGACGAGTACGGCGATACGTATTCGCGCGACTGGATGGAGCGAGCTTCCGACAAGCAAGAAAAAGACCCTTTCTTGAAATGGGCCGGAATCGGGTTTTGCGCGATGATGGTCTGCCTCGGAATCTCGATGCTCGTCCATTCGGTCTTCCAGATCGGCTTCTGCTCCAAGTGGTTTCTCTGATGCGGAAGCTGGCAACTAGGACGACCGTCGTTCAGGTCATCAACTCATAGACGCGTCAACGTGGGGCTTCTCGTTTCGTCGATAGATGACGGAGATGTTTGACCTGCGAATTTGCCACCAGCGTGCAAGCCACGGCGCTGCCTCACCTGCGGTTACGGACTGGTGGCTTGCGCCCGGGAAGGCATGAACCCTACGGACATTCCTCGCGCTCCCGCCCTTAAAACCGGCCACGATGGTCTTTAGGGCGGGAGCGCGAGGTCCACGCCCTGGGTTCGAAGTCACTCTGCGCTCGTGTCCCCAAGGTAATTTCCGTCTCTGTAGATGACCTTTTGAGGCCCCATGAGCTTCAGCCCCTCACCGCAGATAATCAGCATCCCTTGTTCAACCAATGAGGGAAGACGGTCAGTTGGGTACGAGATATCGTAACGCTTATGCGATCCGATTCTCTTGAAGTACACACCCGAGAACGATTGGGCTTTTCCATATCGGTCGGGATCGGATTCTTCGTCGTCGGGGCAAGCAAACAAGGCGGCCTCGGGGGAATCGTCGCCATCGAGATAAAAAACGGGAAACTCAAGAGGATTGCCTTTAGGAACGGCCGCCGATGCCACGTAGTTGCAGAGCTTCCACTCCTCGCTTTTCTGCACGCAATCGCTTTCGATGCCGAGGAGGCTTCGCATTTCAGTATCGATGCTGTAAGAACCTAGGACTAAGTAGAAAGCCAAGAGGACTGACGACCGGGCGCTTTCCATCTCGGTCCAATCGTAGAGATTGTCTTTGTGAGCAATGCCGTTCCTCATCGTTCGAGCGCTTTGGAGTGCGCGAATTATCGACTCGTACGTATCCTCGCTTATCGCCGTATCGAGAAGGTCTTCATTGCGGCTGTACAGCTGCTGCTTCTCGCAAACATAGTCGCCGAAGAACCTTGTGAGCCTACCGAGGTCTAAGACATATTCGAAACCATCCGTGAAAAGCTCATCGTTGATTTCGATTTCTCCGTCCTTGACTTCTATGTGTCGCGATTTGTCGGGAACGCCATCTCTTTTCGCAGGCAGGTAGTAAGGGTTTTCTCCGAGCTTTTTGCCGTAGTAAATACGCCTACTCTTCGATTTCGAAGTCTTATGTATGGCGTAAAGAAATCTGTACAGGAATTGTTCGAGCGATTTGAAGTACTCCAACGCGATGGGGGCGAAATCTATGCATCCTGCATGCGTTAAAGAATCCCTTAGCCATTCTGCGGTCTGGAAGCTTACTGCGAAATCCGTGTCACCGGTCAACGCCGAGTATCTGCCGTCTACGACAAAGCTCTTGTCTATGGCCATTCTCTGTTCGGACCCCAATTCCACGTCTGGTTTGTAGCCGATCAGACGGTCTCGGATGTCTCTCCTGAAATGGCCCATGCGCAAATGGTTAAGCGATTTGGTTATGCTCAAGCCATAGTAGGAACGCGCTTTCTGCCTAAGCTCAACCACAGCCTCCTCGAATTTGTCGAACTCCTCTTGTGGAAAGAACAGGCGGAAGAACTCTTTACCCGAGATGTAGGGCGTAGCGTCCTTCACCGACTCGTAATTGAGAACCTCCCTCTTCGCTCCGTCCATAACCAAAGAGACGTAGGTGATTTTCGATACCCCAAAGTTTTCCCTCAGCGAATCCTCAAGCTCTTTCGGGAGACTCTGGTCTAATCCAGGTTCCTTGAATACAAAAACGCTCGGGGAGCCATCGACATCCACCTTGATTATGCGGACCACCCTCTTGCTCGCTTTGAGGACGGTCGGCCCGGCTAGGCCGTCTTTTGGGAGATATTGGTAAGCATCGCTTCTGCGAACGCGGGCACGTAGTGTTATGTATCCATATTCTGTAAGAAGCATGAAAATCGACTCGCAAATCAGTCGATACATGCACTCATTGGCTCTGTCCATGATGAAGGTATAGTTAAGCCGTTCGGACCCTGAGACATTGCATAGATTTTCAGGTATTAAAGAGGTTCCTCCCCTCGACTCGGAATAGCCGCTTTCATCCCTCCAGCCATCTCGAATTTTCTTCAACTCGCTTAAGCCTTCTCCAAGAAGGAATTCTTTGTAGATCGGTTCGCTATTCATCCAATACCTCGTTTTCTCTGCGTGTTTACAGCCTTGCACGAGCGAATCGCTCCCATAGGCGTATCGCGGACCGCATATGAAAAAGGAGGCTACGGAGGCGGGCCAAAAGTGCTGGCTCGGGCCATGCCGCCGTCACCTATATTTTCAGGCTCCATTGCCTGCGTTGGATGGCATTATCTCACCGCGTTGCCTCGGGAGCCATCCCGTGCGGCGGACAAAGGCAAACCCAGGGGCAGTTAGTGGAGAAGCCGCTATTAGGCCCCTAATCGCGAAAGCGGTTCAACTCATGAGTAAGCCACCTGAGACTACTCACTTTTCCCACGAATGGCGAAGGGTCGCGACCTGGGGTTTTGCAAATGGCGCGCAAACCACCCGCGCTGATTCACTTACTATGGCCGGGAGGTCAGCAAAAACAGTTCTTTGTCAGAAAGGATTTACGAGGTCTGCGCCGAGAGAGACAGTCTAAAGGGAAAGGTCAGGGACTACGAGCGGGTCAGGCGGGCCATTGGCACGGAACAGGCGGACAGAATATTAGAGGCCGCTTACCAGCAGGAACAGGCTGAAAAGGAACGGAAACGGGCCGCAAGGCAAAAAACAAGGGTAGGCGCACGGTAATCACCAAAACCGGAGGGTGTTCCAGTGAATGCCCTCCTGATTTATTGGTTGATTTCCAATCTCAGCCGAACACATTGAGCAAATAGCCCATTCCCGCAGTTAGCCGAACGCCCCCGCGGCCCCTCCCGGGGTCCGGGGGCGGCATTTTCCCAGTTGAAGGAACGGTGGAGAT
>NZ_JBBNLV010000011.1:0-59255 GCF_040092295.1 Collinsella sp. CLA-ER-H9 | reverse complement strand
TACGCCGCCTAGTCGAAGCGCTCCGAACAGATTGGAGCCCATCGGCCGAAAGGCCTGGCGTTAGCATGTCGCGATTCAATCTCGAAAACAGCATTGCCCAGTTGACAAAACTATAGGAACACCCCCCATTAAATTCTTCTATCGGCATACCGTCTTTACCTGGCTTGCGAATGAAAGAGCCAATAATGTGCTTTTACATCGTTCAAAGTTCTGGATATCGTGCAATTCTAAGGGTCTGAAGTTCTGGATATCGTGCATAATCAGGTTATAAAAGTTCTGGATATCGTGTACGAGGTAGCCATGCTTAAACGAAAAGCCTATGACAAACTACTAAAATGGAAGCATGAAAACGCTGGTAAAACAGCACTTCTTATTGAAGGAGCCCGCCGCGTCGGCAAGAGCACGCTTGCCCGCACGTTTGGAGAAACCGAATACAAGTCCTGCCTTGTCATTGATTTCTTTCAAGCACCTGCCGAAGTTAAGCAATATTTTGAGGACTATCGCACTGACTTCGACTCGCTCTTCCTCTATCTCTCGGTTTTCTATAACGTCAAACTCTATGAACACGAGACGCTTATCGTCTTTGACGAGGTCCAGATGTACCCGCAAGCACGCGGACTCATCAAGTATCTCGTTGCAGACGGACGTTACGACTACATCGAAACTGGATCCCTGCTCAGCATCAAGCAGAACATTAAAGATATCGTCATCCCATCCGAGGAAGAGTCTCTGGAACTTGAACCCCTCGACTTTGAGGAGTTTCTTTGGGGCATGGACGAAAAGGGGCTGGCCGATCTCATTCGCATGAGTTTTAACAAGATGAAGCCGCTCCCCGATGCCCTACATCGCAGAGCGCTCTCCCTTATGCGCGAATACATGCTCGTAGGCGGCATGCCTGAGCCGGTATCCATCTATGTTGAACAGCGCGCTTTTGCGCCCGTCGACGCTTCGAAGCGCCGAATCGTCCAGCTCTATCGCAACGATATCTCTCGTTTTGCAACCGGTTACGAATTCAAAGTCGTCTCCGTACTCGATGGCATCCCGGGTCAGCTCTCTAGGCACGAAAAACGATTCAAGCTTTCCTCACTTGATAAAAACGCACGCATGCGCACCTACGAAGAAGCCTTCTTTTGGCTGGCAGACGCGCGAATTGCCAATATCTGCTATGCCGCAAGCGAACCGAGCGTGGGCCTTTCACTCAGCATGGAGCAAACGGCCCTCAAGTGCTACATGGCGGACACCGGCCTGCTTGTAACGCTTGCCTTCTCTGACAACAACGATACCGATGAAGACGTTTACAGGGCCGTGCTTCGCGGCGACATCGGATTGAACGAAGGAATGCTTACCGAAAACTACGTTGCCCAATCTCTAAAGGCCAATGGATACAGACTCTTCTTTTATTCCCAAAGCGGAAAGAAGGAGGGGGAGGAGCGCATGGAAATCGACTTCCTCGTTACCCGACCCTATGTCAATGCCGCCGGAAAGCCGCGCATCAGCCCCATCGAAGTTAAGTCGCCACGCAGATACGGAACCATCTCCCTCGACCGATTCCGCGCGCGCTTTAACAAGAAGATTGGGATGGCTTACGTGTTGCACCCTAAACAACTCGAGTGGGATGCCGAAGCACAGCTGGCACATCTTCCGTTGTATATGGCTTTTTGCTTGTAGAGACCTCTCTACGAATGGATGCCGTGAGAGACGCAGGCCTCACTCGCTTGCTTTTGCTTGGTCCCACAGGTCGTTGAGTTGAGCGGTTGAGCAGGCGGCGAGGTCATCGCCCGCCTCGTGCACGGCGGCCTCCATCGCAGCCCAGCGACGGCGAAACTTGGCCGTGCTCGCGCGCAGGGCGCTCTCGGCGTCGATGCCCTCTTTGCGCGCAACGTTGACCAGGGCAAAGAGCAGGTCGCCAAACTCCATCTCGCGCTCGGGCGTTCCGGGGGCCTCGGCCTCAAACTCGGCACGCTCCTCGGCGACCTCGTCCCACACATCCTGGACCGTCTCCCACTCAAAGCCCACGGCAGCCGCCTTGCGCGACACCTTCTGCGCCTGCATCAGCGCCGGCAGATGCGTGGGCACGCCGTCGAGCAGACCCTCGGGCGCAGCTTCGCCCGCTGCCACGGCCTTGTCCTTGGCAACCTTCTCGGCAAGCTTGACCTCATCCCAAATCTTGAGCACCTCGTCGGAGCTCTCGGCGTCCGCATCGCCAAACACGTGTGGGTGGCGGCGGATGAGCTTGGCGTCGATATCGCGCGCCACGTCGGCCAGCGTAAACTCGCCGGCGTCCGCCGCAATCTGCGCATGCAGTACTACCTGCATGAGCACGTCGCCGAGCTCCTCGCGCAGATGCGTGGCATCATCGGCCTCGATGCAATCGAGCGCCTCGTAGGCTTCCTCGATCATGTTCTTGCCGATGCTCTGATGCGTCTGCTCGCGATCCCACGGGCAGCCATCGGGCTGACGCAGACGCCAGATAGTCTGCACCAGATGCTGCAGCTCGGCCGACGCGTCGACCAGCGTGGACAGGTCGCGCGAACCCTCGGTATTTTGCTGAGCCATGTGCTGCGCCATGGTTATTCCTCCTCCAGGACCACGTGACGGAACGCGCCGCCCTCGTAGATGCCGTAGCTGTGCGTACCGTCCTTGGGAATGCTCACGCTGCCGGGATTGAAGAGCCACAGGCCCGGGTGCGCGGCGCTTGCCTCGTTAACCTTGATGTGCGTATGGCCGTAGACGAGCGCGGAGCCCTCGGGCAGCGCGGGCGCGTGGTCGACGCTGTTGTGCATGCCGGCGCCAAAGACGTGGCCGTGCGTCAGGAACAGCTCACGGCCGGTCTCGTCAAACAGCGTGGCGTAGTCGGCCATGACCGGGAAATCGAGCACCATCTGGTCGACCTCGGCGTCACAGTTGCCGCGCACCGCGATGATGCGGTCGGCCAGGGCATTGAGCAGCGGAATCACACGCTTGGGAGCGTAGTCGCGCGGCAAGTCGTTACGCGGACCGTGATAGAGCAGGTCGCCCAGCAGGACGATGCGGTCGGGCTGCTCGGACTCGATGGCGGCGCAGAGGCGCTCGGTCCAATATGCCGAGCCGTGAATGTCAGAGGCGATGAGGTATTTCATGAGGGATCCTTTCGGGATGGAGTTGACGGAGCCGGTCGCGGCGCGCCGCACGATCTTGTTATTCAAATCGCAGCGCCGCGCTCTGGGCCGCCTGCATCACGCGCTGGAGCGGTACGTCGTGCTCACGGGCAAGACGGGCGCAGTCTTCGTACTCGGGCGCCGCGCGCTCGCTGCCGTCGGGCAGGGTGGCCACCTTGACGGACACCTCGCCCCATGGCGTCGTTACGCGCTCAAAGCGGCGTGGCGGGCAAACGCGCTCCATGACCTGGCGGCGGATGGCATTGGTCGTGGTTTCCAAAAAGATAATCGTCTGCAGGCGCTCGATATCCTCGTGGGTACAGATTACCTGCAACTGCCAGCCGGGACGGCCCTTCTTGCAATAGAGGGGCAGCCAGTGCGCCTCGCGCGCACCGGCCTCGCGCAGGCGGTCGGCGGCGTAGGCGAGCACCTCGGGCGACGCGTCGTCGATATCGCATTCCAGCTTGACGATGGTCTCTGGCGCATCGGTCTCGCGGGACAGCGGGGATTTGCTATCGCATGGCATACGGTCCGGCTCCTTTCCGCGTGGGCTCGTTTTGTTCATCCAAACGCTAACACATCGCGGGCGGCGTGGATGTGGCGGAGCGCGATGAGCGCGATTTTCCTTGTCCGCAAGAAACCGACACCCCAGCGCGCTCGTCGCATCGAGGGCCGCGCCGCTACAATGGAGCGGATTCGCTTGACGCAAAGGAGCCGCCATGTCTGCTTGCCCGCTGGTCGATTGCCATACCCACACCTCGTTCTCGGACGGGCACGCCTCGTTTGAGGACAACGTTCGCGCCGCTGCTGCGGCAGGCTGCCGTGTCATGGTCTCAACCGACCACCTCACCCTGCCCGCCAGCATGGATTCCAATTGCGAGGTGCAGGTTGTCGAGGGCGACCTGCCGGCACATCGTCTGGCTTTTGAAGACGCCCGCAAGCTTGCCGCGCGGATCGCGCCGGAGCTCGAGCTTATCTATGGTTTTGAATGCGATTGGTACGAAGACTGCGAGCCTTTGGTTGAGCGCTGGTCCGAAGGCGCCGTGGTACGCCTGGGCAGCGTGCATTGGATTGGCAACCCAGGCGATATTGCGGCAGGCGCTGCGGGCGCGGCGGGGGCGGAGGACGTCGCTCGTCCCGACACGCCCGATTCGAGCTGCGGTTGGATCGACGATGACACCAACCTGCACGTTTGGGAAAACCTGGGCGTGCGCGGCGTGTGGGAGCGCTACGTCGACGACTGGTGTCGCGCCTGCGAAAGCTCGCTTAACTTTGATGTGATGGCTCATCCCGACCTGGTCATGCGCTTTTCGAAGGAAGGCTTTGCACCCGATTTTGACCCCGCGCCGTTCTGGGGGCAGATGGCAGAATGCGCACACGACACGAATCGGCGCGTTGAGGTCTCGACTGCCGCGTCGCGCAAGGGGCTCGACGACTACTACCCCGCGACCGGCCTCTTGCGCTGCTTTGCCCATGCCGAGGTGCCCATTACCTTTGGCTCGGACGCACACCGCGCCTGCGACATCTGCTGGAACATCCGCGAGGCCCAGGCCCACGCCTACGACTGTAGCTATCGAACCTTCGACATCCCCCACCTCACCGGAGAATGGGAGCCCACGCCCCTCGCCTAAGACTAGTCGTTGGGGACACTCTTCACAAATGACCCCTTGGGGACGGAGGAAAACAGGTCGTTTTGCTCACCACCGACGCCCGTGCAACACCGCCCGCCAAAAAAACGCCCTTTTACTACGATGAACCGCAAACCTCCGACCATCGGCTTAATGCGGAAAATAAAACCGCAGGTAGAAGCGTTGACGATTTGCTCAAAACCGACATGTGGTCAGCAGATCCAGTTTCATCGTAGTAATTGGGCATGTTATTTGGCAGCGTCGGCAAAGACTGTCCCAAACGACTAGTCGTTTAAGAACGTCCCCAATGACTACCCAATGACTAGTGGCGGCGGGCGTTGAGTTCGCCGGCCAGTTCGTCGAGGGTGATGCCGTAGCGTTCGAGCGTCACGAGCAGGTGGTAGACCAGATCGCCAGCTTCGTAGCGGATGTGGTCGTGGTCGTTGTCCTTGCAGGCCATGATGACCTCGCTCGCCTCCTCGGCAAGCTTCTTGAGCAGTTCGTCCTCGACGTCGGTCAGCAGACGAGCGGTGTAGCTCTCCTGCGGCGATGCGTCGCGACGGCCGTGAATCACCTCGGCGAGCCCCGTCAGCGTCTCACCGATATTTCCATCCTGAACGTTTGCGGTGCGCACACCCATAGTTCAATCCTTTCTGGTTGGCCAAGCGCCTAGTCGAGCGCCCGTCCTACGCGAGTTTCTTAAAGAAGCAGGTACGGTTGCCGGTGTGGCAGGCCGGACCCGGCGAGTCAACCTTGACCAGCAGCGTATCGCTATCGCAGTCGGCCCAGAGCTCCTTGACCGCTTGCATATTGCCGCTCGTCGCGCCCTTGTTCCAGAGCTCCTGGCGGCTACGGCTCCAAAACCACGTGGTGCCGGTCTTGAGCGTCAACCCCACCGACTCCTCGTTCATCCAGGCAACCATAAGCACCTCGCCGGTGTCATACTGCTGAACAACACAAGGAATCAGCCCCTTGGCGTCGTATGTAAGCTTTGAAGGATCGGTTATCTCTTCCATTTCTCTTCCCAAATTCAAACTTCGCAGGTCGGCGAGGGTTGTCCAGGTGCCCGAGATTACGAGCGACAAGCCCGACGACGCGTACTTAAGTACGCGAGGAGGGTTGGAGCCGAAAGGTCGGGTGCCTGGGCAAGCCGCAGCATTAGAAGTCCAGCCTCACAGGAATGCCTTGGCTGGCCATATACTCTTTGACTTCGCGAATGCTGAAGGTTCCAAAGTGAAAGACGCTCGCCGCCAGCACGGCATCGGCCTCGCCCTCGATCACGCCCTCGGCAAAATGCTCGAGCGTGCCCACGCCGCCGCTCGCGATGACGGGGATTGGCACCGCGCGCGCCACGGCACGGGTGAGTGCCAGGTCAAAGCCGGCCTTGGTGCCGTCGCGATCCATGCTGGTCAGCAGGATCTCGCCGGCGCCGCGACGAGCCGCTTCCTCGGCCCACGCCACCGCGTCGATACCCGTGGCGTTGCGGCCTCCTGCGGTAAAGACCTCCCACTTATCGGCGCCCGGCTCCCCGGGCAGCCCCACGCGCTTGGCATCGATCGCCACGACCACGGCCTGGCTGCCAAACGCCGCGGCAGCTTGGCTGATCAGCGATGGGTCGCGCACTGCGGCAGAGTTGAGCGATACCTTGTCGGCACCGGCAGCCACCATGGTCCGCATGCCCGCCAGGTCGCGAAAGCCGCCGCCCACGGTGTAGGGAATGGCCAGCTCCTCGGCAGCATGCGCCGCCATCTCGATGGTCGTTGCGCGGTTGTCACTCGTGGCGGTAATGTCCAGGAAGACGACCTCGTCCGCACCCTCGCGGTCGTAGGCGCGCGCCAGCTCCACCGGATCGCCCGCATCGCGCAAGCTCACAAAGTTGACGCCCTTGACCACGCGGCCGTCCTTGACGTCCAGACAGGGAATCACGCGTTTGGTAAGCATGGGCTACTCCTCCCCTCGGACGGCGGCCAGCGACTGTGCCAGCGTAAAGTTTCCCTCGTAGAGAGCGCGACCGGTAATGGCGCCTTCAATCGCGCCCTCACCCACCGCGGCCAGCGCACGGATGTCGTCGAGCGTCGAGATGCCGCCCGAAGCCACGACGGGAAAACCCGCAACCTCGGCCACATGGCGATACGCTGCCACATCGATGCCCGTCTGCATGCCATCGCGCGCGATGTCGGTATACACCAGGTGCTTAAAGCCCAGCTCGGAAAGCTGCGCCACGGCATCGTCGAGCGCCACGCCCGCGCCGTCACGCCAGCCATTCACCTTGACCTGGCCGTCGCGCGCGGCGATGTCTGCCACCAGCAACTCGCCAAAGCCTTGGGCCGCTACCTCGGCAAAACCCGGCTCGGTCACCAGCACGGTGCCCAACGCGATGCGGCGAGCACCATAGCCGGCCAGCTCGTCGATGCGTGCGAGCGAGCGGACACCGCCGCCCACGTCCACGGACAGACCGTCGACGCCGCAGATGGCCTTGATCGCCGCCGAGTTGGCGGCACATACGTCCTCGTCCTCGCCAAAGGCAGCGGACAGGTCGACGACGTGCACCCAGCTCGCGCCCTGCTCGGCAAACGAGCGGGCAACGGCCACGGGGTCGTCGGAATATACCTTGCAGCGGCTGCGGTCGCCGCGCTCCAGGCGCACGACCTTGCCGCCGATCAAATCGATTGCGGGAAACAGAATCATCGGCCACCCTCCTCGACGATGTTGACGAAGTTCTTAAGGATGCGCTGACCCAGCGCGGAGGATTTCTCGGGATGGAACTGGCAGCCCCACACGTTGCCATGGCGCACGATGCACGGGAAGCTCCGCGTATAGTGCGTGCGCGCCAGCACATCGGCGGCATCGGCGTCGTCGGCCACCGCGTAGCTGTGGGTGAAATACATGTTGGCACCCTCGGCAAAACCGGCAAGCAGCGGATCGACCGCACCGGCAGGCGTCATGTGCACCTGGTCCCAGCCCACGTGCGGCACCTTCAGGCGGCTCGACTCCAAGCGCGTGCACGAACCGCGCATAATACCCAGGCCATCGACCCAGGGGCCACCGGCCTGCTCTGAGGCATCGTCGTCCGCGTCCGCAGGCACGCCCTCGTTGCCACGCTCAAAAAATAGCTGAAGCCCCAGGCAGATGCCGAGCAGCGGAGTTCTGGCGGCAACGACATCGAGCACCGCGTCCGCCTCGCCGCTCTCGCGCATAAAGGCGATCGCGTCATAGAACGCGCCCACGCCTGGGATAACCAGGCCGTCGGCGCTGCGGATCTGCTCCGGATCGTCCGACGTGCAAGCGGCGGCACCGGCGCGCGCAAGCCCGCGCACGACGCTCGACAAGTTGCCCTTGCGGTAGTCGACCACCACGATCTTCGGTTCGCCCACGCGACCCTCCCTCTTCTCATCATCCAAAACCACCACGAAGGTGCCTGTCCCCTTTGTGGTGGTTTGTGCGATCCGTCAGTTACAGCGTGCCCTTGGTGCTGGGGATGCCCTGCACGCGAGGATCGAGCTCGCAAGCGCAGCGCATCGTGCGGCCCACGGCCTTAAAGGCGGCCTCGATAATGTGATGAGAGTTGCCACCCGCCAGCTCGCGCACGTGCAGCGTGAGCTTGGCATCGCGCGCAAAGGCGCAGAAGAACTCGACGGCCAGCTCGGTATCGAAGCTGCCCACGCGCTCGGTCGGCACGGGCAGCTCGCAATAGGCCTGGCCGCGACCCGAAATGTCCACGGCGGCCATCACGAGCGTCTCGTCCATGGCGATCGCCGCGTCGGCAAAGCGCGTAATGCCCGCCTTGTCGCTCAGCGCCTGGCAAAACGCCTCGCCCAGCACAATGCCCGTGTCCTCGACGGTGTGATGCGCATCGACCTCAACGTCACCTACCGCATGCACCGTCAAATCAAACAGGCCATGGCGGCCAAAGGCGTTGAGCATGTGGTCGAAAAACGGTACGCCGGTCGAGATATCGCACGTACCGGTTCCGTCCAGGTCGAGCTTTACGACAATGTCGGTCTCCCCCGTCTTGCGAGTCACCTCGGCATAACGGCCCATCTACATCTCCT
Source organism: Collinsella sp. CLA-ER-H9 (assembly GCF_040092295.1). NCBI lineage: Bacteria > Bacillati > Actinomycetota > Coriobacteriia > Coriobacteriales > Coriobacteriaceae > Collinsella > Collinsella sp. CLA-ER-H9. Next base: position 50,438 of record NZ_JBBNLV010000011.1, on the reverse strand, counting down.
CCTTCACCAGCGCGACAAACGCAGCCAGCACCTCGTCGTTTTCCTGCGGGGTACCCACGGTAATGCGCAGACAGTCCGCAAGCCCCGGCGCGTAGCTAAAGTCGCGCACCAAAATCGAATACTCGTCGCGCAGACGCTCACGCACGCGCGTGGCGTGCGGCGTACGCACAAGCACAAAGTTCGCCGCGCTCGGCCATGCCTCCACGGGTAGACCCTCGGCAGCCATCGCGCGCAGGGCGCACAGCTCGCGCTCGCGCTCGGATGCGACCTGTGCCACCACGGGCGCGTACGCATCGCGGGCACGCACGCAGGCAAGCGCGGCGGCCTGGCTCAGCACGTTAACCGAGTAGATCTGGCGAATCGCCGCGAACACGTCGATGACCTCCGGTGCCGCGATCACGTAACCCAGACGCGTTCCGGCGGCGCCAAACGCCTTGGACAGCGTATGCAAAATCACCAGGTTGGGATGCTCGGCGATAAGTCCCTGCGCCGTGGTGGCCGCGCCAAACGAATCGTCGGCAAACTCAACGTAGGCCTCGTCGACCATTACCATGCCGGGGCACGCATCGCACAGCGCCGCGACAAAGTCGAGTGGCGCCACGTCGCCCGTGGGGTTATTGGGCGAGGTCACGATCGCCAGGTTGCACTCCGGCGCCGCCGCAAGCACGGCTGCCCGGTCGAGCTCAAAGGTCGCGGGGTCGCGCCACACGTCGCGCACCTCGGTCTGGCAGAGCGACGCAAAGAACGCATACTCGCTAAAGCACGGCGGGCAGTTGAGCAGGGTCCGCCCCGCGCCGCCAAACGCCAGCAGGTAGTTATAGAGCAGCTCGTCGCCACCGTTGCCCACGCAGACATTCTCGCGCGCCACACCATGCCAAGCGGCAAGCTCGTCGCGCAGGTCACAGGACATGGGATCGGGATAGCGGTTGAGCGGTGTAGCGGCCAGGGCGGCGTCGACCGCCTCGCGCACGCCGGCCGGCACGGGATAGGTATTCTCGTTGGCCGAAAGGTTGATGTGCGTGGACGTAAAGTTGGGATCGTAGGGCTCAATACCGGCCAGGTAAGGCTGGACGAGCCCCTTCATGCGGGGCGTCAGCTCGGCCATATTAGGCCTCCTTGCCAGTCGCGCCGGCACCACCCGCAGCCGCCGCCAGGTCCACGCCCTCGGCAACCGTCGCCACGGCATCGCCCGGCCAGGCGACCTTGGTCAGGTCGGCCGCGGCCAGAGACTCGGCACTCACGGCATCCTCGCCCTGCTCCAGCACACGGCGACGCAGTGCGGCGGAAAGCGCGTGTGCCCACAGGCCCTCGGCCTCGGCCAGGCGCTGCGTGGCGGGAGCGTCGGAGAGCAGGCCCTCGGGCGTATAGCAAATGACACTCGAGCGCTTGACGAACTCTTCGACCGAAAGCGGGTTGGAGAACATGGCGGTACCGCCGGTCGGCAACGTGTGGTTGGGGCCGGCGACGTAATCGCCGAGCGGCTCGGAGCTCCAAGCGCCCACAAAGATGGCACCGGCGTTGCGAATACCGCCGAGCAGCCCCATCGCGTCCTTGCAGTGTAACTCCAGGTGCTCGGGTGCCACCGTGTTCACGGCCTCGACGGCAGCCGCCATGTCGGCGGCCACCACGATGGCGCCTTCGTTGTCGAGCGAGGCACGCGTGATCTCGGCACGCGGGGACTGTGCCACCAGGATGTCGATACCCGCCTCGACCTCGCGCGCAAACTGCTCGTCGCAGGTCACCAGATAGCAGGCCGCCAGCGGATCATGCTCGGCCTGGGCCATCAGGTCGGCCGCGACCACCATGGGCTTGGCCGTGGCGTCGGCCAGCACGCAGACCTCGGAGGGACCGGCGACCATATCGATACCCACATCACCCGAGACGATCTGCTTGGCGGCGGCGACAAAGGCGTTACCCGGGCCGGTAATCTTGTCGACACGCGGAATGGTCTCGGTACCGTACGCCAGCGCGGCCACGGCCTGGGCGCCGCCCACCATATAGATTTCGTCCACGCCGCCGAGCTTTGCCGCAGCGAGCGTGTAGGGGCTGATCAGGCCGTCTTTTTGCGGCGGGGTCACCATGACCATGCGCTTGACGCCGGCCACCTTGGCGGGAATGGCATTCATGAGCACGGTGGAGGGATACTGCGCGCGACCGCCCGGCACGTAGATGCCGGCCGCCGCGAGCGGAGTTACCTTAACGCCGAGCATCGTGCCGTCCGCACGCGTGGTAAACCAGCTCTGCTCGACCTCGCGCTGGTGGAACTCGCGAATCTGGCGCGCGGCCTTCTCGAGTGCGGCGACAAAGGCCGGGTCGAGGCCTTCGAGCGCGGCATCGATCTGCTCTTGCGGCAGACGGAAGCTCTGCAGCTCAACACCGTCAAAACGCTGACAGTAATCGCGCACCGCGGCATCGCCGTTGGCGCGCACGTTGGCCACGATATCGCGGGCGGCGTCGACGATGTTTTGCGGCAGCACGCCCTTGCGGTTGAGCTGGTTGGTAACGAGACGCTCACCGGGAGCAAGCTTGATAGTCTTCATATCGGTATCCCCTATCGGTCGAAGTTGTGTTCGAAAAACGAGAGGCCGGGCGGCGGCGCCAACCGGCCCGCAGCCCGTACGTTGGGGCGCCCGTGCGTGCTCGCGCTATTGTGCCGAGCCCGCGACGGGCTCAAAATGCTTGTCCTTCACGGCTGCCGCCAAGCGATCTGCCAGATTGCGTACGCGCGGATCCAGGCGCGCGGCGCCCGGATTGACAAAGAAGCGGGCCGTGCAGTCCATGATGCGCCCGGCGATGACCAGGTCGTTGTCGCGCAGCGTGGCACCCGTGGCGGTAATATCCACGATGCGATCGGTCATGCCGACGATGGGGCCCAGCTCGATGTTGCCGTGTAGCGAAACGATGTCGACGTTCACGCCGCGCTCGGCATACCAGGCACTCGCGATGCGCGGGTACTTGGTTGCCACGCGAAGCGAACCGCGGCGGGCATAGTTGCGCTCGGCCTGACCGGCGCGCCATGCGGGCTCCGCCTCGATAAAGGTGCACAGGCCATAGCCCAGGTCGACCAGCTGCAGCAGGTTGAGGTCTGCCTCGATGAGCGAGTCCCAACCGCAGATGCCGCAATCGGCACCACCGCAGCCCACAAAGGCGGGCGCGTCGCTGGGGCGCACGATGACAAACTCGATATCGCCGACCGTGCCCTCGCCGGCACGCGTGTCGCGACCACGCACAATCAGGTGACGGCCGGGGTCACGCAGCTCAGAGACATCCAGGCCCGCTGCCTCGAGCACGTCGAGTGTGTCGGCCTTAAGCGAGCCCTTGGGCACGGCGATGCGCAGCGGACCCTCGGCGCCACGGCCCGCGGCATGGTCGCCATCGGAAGCGGCATCCTCGGCCGAGGTGCGCGCGGCCTCCAAGCGCTCGAGCGAAAAGGCGAAGCCCGCCGCCGGCACCTCGATACCGTCGCCAAATGCGCCGGTAAAGATGGAGTCATAGCGTCCGCCCGAACCGACCGGATCGGGCAAGCCGCCGGCATAGGCCTTAAAGACCAGGCCCGTGTAGTAATCGAAAGAGTTCATGATAGAGAAGTCGAACGACAGCACCTGGGCGTCCTCGGGTGCCAGGCCCTCGACCAGGGCACGCAGCTCGCGCGTCAGCGGCGCGACGATACCGGCGGCCTCCAGCAGCGCGTCCACGCGGTCGAGTACCTCGGCGCCGCCGTGCAAGCGCGGCAGCTCGCTAATGGCGGCCTTGACGGCATCGGACTCGGCGCTTGCCGCCACGCGGGCATCGAGGCCCACAAAGTCGTTGGCGTGCACGCAGCGCAAGGCCTCGGCGGCCAGCTCGCGATCCTCGCACGCCGCGAGCAGCTCCTTAAACGGACGCACGCTGCCTGCGATAATGCGCGCATCGGGCAGCGCCAGCTCGCGCACGGCCTCGGCCACGAGCGAGACAATCTCGACATCGCCCGCGGTATCGCCCGCACCGATAAGCTCAAAGCCCAGCTGCGTAAACTGACGCGAGCCACCGGCATTGCGCTGGCACTCGCGAACCACCGGCGCCTCATAGCGCAGGCGCAGGGGCAGGTCGGCCGCGCGCATGCGGGTCGAGACCAGACGCACGATCGGCAATGTGTTGTCGGGACGGACCACCAGCAGACGGCCATCATCGTCAAAAAGCTTAAACGGCGTGTCCGCGATGCGGCCGCCTTCCTCGAGTGAACCCTTGTCCTCGAGCAGCGGCGTTTCGACCGGAAGGTAATGATGCTCCCTGAAGCAGCCCTTCACCGTATATGCGATCTCCTCGCGCGCCTGAGCCTCCTCGGGCAATATGTCCCGGAACCCCCACGGTGTGGCCGTCATCTGGTGAGCCTCCTCATGCTGTGTTTCACCTAGAGCAGAAGACCGGCATAGCTCCGCCGGTCTTCTGGGTACTTTAGCATACTAGAGTGCTTGCGGGGAGAATCGTCTCTCACGGCTCACAGCGTATTCATTTGGAAACATGGGGCAGATTGCCGCAGCCCAACCCCACCTAGGCGCCAATCGCACGACGATACTCTGCCATTACCTGCGCATCGGCAGCTGCGGGGTCGGCAAAATAGCGCCCGTCATAGGTCTCGGCCGAAACAACTCCGCGATAGCCGCGCGCCACCAGCCTATCCAGGTCAGCGCGCATATCGCGGTCGCCGTCACCCCAAGCAAGATGCGTCGTGCCATCTGCCGCAACATCGACAAAATGCACGTGGGCGACATCATCGCCAAGCAGATCGAAGTAATCGTCGATGGTATCCCCCGCCACCGCCATGGCGCCCATATCCAGACACGCCTTAAGTGCCGGATGATCAACTGCCTCGATCATGCGCTTCGTATCGGCCGCCGAGTTCACGATCATCGACTCAACCGGCTGTAGGGCTTCGAGCACCAGTCGCACGCCGCGTTCTCCCGCATGCTCGGCAATCGCACGCAGCATCGAGGCGCTGCGACCCCACGCGTCCTCGATCGGCTCGTTCAAAAATGCCCAGCCGCTCGAGACCATGACCTGCTCGGCTCCAAGTTCCGCCGCGATATCCACAACGTTCTTAAAGTACGCGAGCGTGCGGGCACGCGCCTCATTCCCGCGCGCCGCGATATTCCACGGCTTGGGGTTGTTCTGTTCGGGACAAAGTCCCACAATCCGAACTCCATACCGCTGCGACAGCTCCCGCACCTGCTCGAGCGAATCGTATCCATGGCAATCGACATACAGATGCATCGCCCCGGTCCAAAGCTCGCAACACGTGTAGCCCGAGGCCGCTGCCGAGGAAAAGAATTCCTCAAGGTCAAAATAGCGATGGCTGATATTCATGACGGCAAGCTGTGGATACTCCATCTTGTCCACCTTTCGGCAAAAGGGCGCCGCAGCACAGTGTGCGCGACGCCCCCTCTTACATTGTTTTAATTATGACGGATGCCCTACTGAACACCAAGCACTCCAAAGAACGCGCCGGCGATACTCACGAGTAGGATCACGAGCATGATGAGCAGCGGATTCATCTTCTTCTTGAGCATGAGATAGACGATTCCAAACAGCCCCATCGTGACAAAGCCCGGGAAGATTCCGTTGAGCAGCTCGGCGAGCGTCTGAGCGCCATCGCCCGCGCCGACCATGAGCGGAATGTCCACGGTGACCATCTCCATGGTCATAGCACCGATCACCATGGCGCCCATGATAGAGGCCATCTTGACGATCGTGTCCATAATGCCCGATTCCTGGACCTTGCTGATCATGTCCGAGCCAAAGCGATATCCCACAAACGTCAGCAGGTAACGGATGATGTAGTGAGGAACATTGAACACGAGCAGGAACAAAATCGGGCCAAGAATAGAGCCCTGCAGCGCCAGCGACGTGCCGACACCCGTTGCCAAAATTCGCAGCGTGCCCCAGCAGAAGGCATCGCCCACGCCGGACAGCGGTCCCATCAAAGCAAGCTTGACATTAGAGATCGCGCTCGTGTCAAAGCTATCGTCAGTAGCGTTGACCTCTTCCATTGCGGCAGCAATGGACATGGGGAGCGTCGAGATGTACGGCGTGACGTTATAGAGCTCCATATGGCGCTTGAGTGCGGCCTTAAAGTCTGCATCCTGCGGATACAGCTTGCGAAGGATCGGCATAAGGGCCCACATAAAGCCGATATGGCCCATACGCTCGTAGTTCCAGGAATGCTCATAGGGAATCGAGCGCCAGAACAGCTTCTTAAGGTCTGCGCGGGAAATCAGCCCGTCATAAGAAGACTCAAACTTAAAACTCATCGAACCCACTCCCAATCGCAGGATCCTCGGTTGCCACTGCGGGCTGCTCCGCCTTTTTCTTCTCGCCCAAAACCGTCATCGCGACGACAATGATCGCGGCAAAGATCGCCACGCCCGTCGTGCTAATGCCAAAGTAGGCGACGAGGAAGAAGCCAGCGAAGAAGAACGGAGCCACCGTTTTGTTCATAATCATCTGCGCCAGCATCGCAAAGCCGAGTGCGGGCAAGAAGGCGGCGGCGACATCCATGCCGGTCTGAACGAAATCGGGGATGATGTTGAGCAGGCTGGCGACGGCATCGGCGCCAAAGAAGAATGCCAGGGGAATAATCAGCAGGCCGCACCAGCTCTGCGCATAACCCGCGATAAGCATGTTGCGCGTGATGGCCTTGGTGTCTCCGTCCTCGACGTTTTTGTCGATACGGTGCACCAGCAGCAGCATCACCGGCTGGCCCAGGGCGGTATCGAGCGCCAGGACGATCGTTGCGATGGGAATGCCCAGGGTCAGGGCCGCCGAAGCGTCCGCACCGGCCTGCATGGCAAGCGACACGCCCAGGATGGTTCCGGAAATCGTATCGGGCGGGTTATACGCACCGACCGAGATGGCGCCGACCATGGCAAGCTCCATCGTGGCACCCATGATCGTGCCGGTCACCATGTCGCCCATGACAAGGCCAACCAGAGGTCCGAGCACGATCGGGCGCTGGAGGTAGCTCGTGCCCGTCAGCCACTCGGAATAACCCAAAAGGGCAATCAGGAAAATCAGGATTGTCTTGATAACCATGACAGCCCCTAACCGATGACCTTCGCGGCGTCAGTCTTCGCATCTGCCGGAATCATCTGAATGAACAGCTCATAGCCCTCGCCGAGCAGCTCCTTCACGTAGGCCTCGTTCTCGGGCGTAAGGAACACGCTGGTCGAGACCTGGCGGGCATCCTCGCTAAAGGCAACATTGCCGAGGTTGATCTTCTTGACGCCCATCGCCTTGGCGACGGCACCGGCCTGCTGGATCGTCTCGCAAACCACGAAGAGCTTGTACTTATCGGTCACACCGCTCTGGAGCGCCTTGACGGCATCCTCGGTGTTTTTGACGACGACCTTGCAGCCCTCCGGCTTTGCAAGGGACAGGGCCTGCAGACGAAGCTTGTCATTGAGGACCGTGTCGCTCACCAACAGGATGCAGTCGGCACCCAAAGCCGAGGTCCAGCTAACGGCAACCTGGCCGTGCAGCAGTCGATAATCTACACGAATCATCTGAATCATGATGTGCTCCTAACGATTAAAACTCATCGAGTTCGGCCTGCCCCAGCAGGTCGTTGACGTACTTGACCTTGGTGTCGTCCGCCTCGACGATCTGGCGAATGGCCTCATCGATCGGGGTGGATTCGGGCACGAACAGCAGCTGAATAAGGAGCGGCAGGTTCATATTGGTCACCAGATGCGTGTTGGGACGCGTCTGGACGATCTTGGTGAACTCGTTGTTGACGCTGCCGCCAAAGAGGTCGGTGCAAACGACGACCTCATCGTCCGCGGCAAAGCCGTCCAGAATCGCTGCAGTCTCCTTGACCAGGTCCTCGTTTCCGTCGACATACATAGACAGCGGATGGACGTTTTCGCGCTCACCGGAAAGCAGGCCGATGCTCTCGACGATTCCAGACGCGAAATGAGCATGGGACGCCACGATAAACTGCCTCATTCGATTCCCCTTTCTTGCGAATTTCGGCATAAAAATGCCCGGACGCATGCGCCCGGGCAGGGTGCTTCTTGATCAGTAGCTTATTTATCACCGATTAGTAGTCGAACTGGTGATAGTAACGACGGTAGTTGAGGTTGTGCTTGGTGACCGTCTCGTAGTAAGCAGCAAGGCGATCGGTGATCAGCGAGGAGAGGATCCACGGGGAGACGATGACGCGGAACTCGTCGTCAAGGCCGGGGATGGCGAACTCGGCGGTGTCGATGATGTTGATGTCGGTGTCGCCGGTCACGCCGCGGGTCAGGAACGCGCGGACGCGCTCGTCGAGCTTGCGGTTCTCGTCCTCGCCCATGAACAGGAACACGGGGACGCCGGGCTCCACGAGCTCGAGGGTGCCGTGGAAGAAGTCGGCCGAGGTGATGTAGCGGGTGCGCTTCCACTGCATCTCCTCGAGGATGCACATCGAGAAGAGGATGGTCTCGCCCCACAGGGCACCGGAGCCGATGAACATGGTGTAGGGGGCCAGGGCGTACTTCTTGGCGAGCTCCTCGGCGCGCGGCTCGAAGCGCTTGCGGATATCGAGCATGTCCTTCCAGATATCCTTAGTCTGCTCGATGAACAGGTCGAACTTGGGGAAGCAGCCGCGGCGGTTGAGCAGGCGCAGGCCGAAGCAGTCGGCGAGGTAGTAGCCCTTCTCGCAGCCGCCCGAACCATGGTCAGAAGCCATGGCGACGCAGTTCTCGGCACCCACAGCCTGGCCGATGAGACCCTCGGGCTTGGTCATGGCGTAGACGCGCACGCCCATGTCCTTCATCTTCTTGACGGCCTCGAGGACCTCGGGGGTGGTGCCGGACTCGGAGGCGGTGAGCACGACGGACTTCTCGGTCATGCGCTTGTGGCCCATGGCGTTCCACTCGGCGGCGTGGATCAGGTAGACCTCGAGGTCGCGGTCGCCGAACTTGTTCATGAGGTACTCGAGCTGCATGAGCTCGTCCCAGGTGCCGCCGACGCCCATCAGGAACACGGCGTCGTAGCCCTCGTCGGCGACCTTGTCGGCGAGCGCGGTCATCTTCTTGCCGGTCTCGTAGAGCGTCTTGCCGTCCTCGAGGTAGCCCTCCTGGTCGAAATGCATGATCTCGATCTTCTCGGTTTCCTTCATTTGTCTCTCCTTTCTGGGGGTTGTTTCCACATCCCCCATGCCAACGGGCATCAAAACCCGCTTACATTCCGTAACACTCAGCCGCTTTGGCCTTAAGCGCATTGACTGACTCTTCGTAGCCCTCTGCCTTGACCTCCATCTGTTTGGAGACGGCATCGAGATACGGGTGTACGTCCCATGACTTCAGACGCTCGGCGATTATTGCCGCAATCGTCTGGAAGAACACAAGATTGGGAATTGCGCTGAGCAGCGGAGCCACCTGAGGCACCGCAACCTCGTGAGCCCTACCCCTGGGATGGGCTGTGAGCAGCACCGTTTTTGTCGTAACGTTCGATAGCGCATCGGCGATATTCGCAAGACGCTCCGACCCCTGCGGATCGTCGACAATAAACACCAGATAACCCGGAACAATCTGCATCTCGGGACCGTGGACGAACTCCTCGCCCTCGTGATGCATGGCAGGAATCTTGATGGTCTCGCTCAGCTTGAGGGCCGCCTCTTCGGCAACGCCATAGTTGGGGCCGTTGCCGACGACCATGGCGGGCATGTGCTCAGAAAGCTCGAGCATGCGGTCTTGGACATATGCCCCGGCAGTCTTGCACATCACGGCATTGGCATGGATAGCCTCGCGCAGGTCGTCAAGACGCTGGGCAACGCCCTTGGCGTCAATCGTTCCGCGCGCCTGACCGCCGTAAATACCAAAGAGCACCAGGTACTCAACGAGAACCTCGACGCCCAGAGTCACAAAGTCCACCGACTCGACGCCCACACCGTAGTCAAGAACGATGTCAGTGTGCTCCTTGATGGGTGCCTCGACGTTTGCCGTGAGCGCAACTGCAGCCATATCGTGTGCGCGCATGTAATCGAGCGCCGCAATCGTATTGGTCGAATAACCACTCTGCGAGACGGCGATGTTGAGCGCATGCTGCGGATAGGTGTGTTCAAAATCGACGAAGGCCTCGGGTGTCACAACGGACACTTGCATCTGCAGCGCATCTTGCAGGTAATCGCGGGCGCAATCGGCGGCATGGCGCGACGAACCCGAAGCAACGATGCGCAGCGCGTCAAAAGAACCGGACTGGAAAATATCAACGAGCTGCGCTACCAGCTCAGACGAACGCTCGAGGTTCTCTCCCATACGCACATGGGCGAGTTGAACGTAATCGAGCATCTTCATCGTCTCACCTCGCAACAAATCATTAGTATTTGATACCAATCACGATTACAGGTTACGGCTTTTTGATACCTCTTTGTCGATTAATTTATCCCCATCGGCGAACGGTCGATTTTGAGCCATGTAAGGTTGTATATGCAGTCTGCTCAACAAATCAAAATTCCGTCAGCTTTTCAGCCCGTTATGCAAAAAACCAGCTAGTACGTATAGGTATATCCACCCGCATCACCGCGGTTAAACGACTTGACGTACTCGATCGCCTGGCCGCTCGCATCGAAGCTCACGCACTCAAGCGTCAAGGCAAGATCGCCCTGCTCCAGTCCAAGCAGGCCGGCATCTCGCGCGCCCAGCGCTTCGATATCGAGCTTTTCCTGTGCCATGACTGGCTTTCGGCCCAACATCTCATAGGTCTCGTACAAACTGAAGACCGACACGTCAATATCTTCGATTGTGGGAAACAGCAGGCACGGGATGAACGCCATCTCAATCGATACGGGATCGCCGTTGACGCAGTTCAAACGCCGAATCGAATACAGTAAATCGTCCTCGGCAATGCCAAACAGGTTGGCATAATATGGACCCGCATAACGCTTGGAACGCGCGAGGATGCGGACGGACGGCTCGCCGCCCGAAGCACGAACTGATTCGCGAAAGCCTCCCGTTCGCTCGTAGGCAACGGGCACTTTCTGTGCCACAAACGCGCCCTTTCCGCGGACGCGTCGAATCTGCCCACGCCGAACCAGCTCATCGACAGCGCTTCGGATGGTCAAGCGCGTCGTACCAAATTCCTCGGCGAGGTCTTTTTCGGACGGAATCATGGAACCCGTGGGATATATACCGCGCTCGATACGCTCCTCGATGCGGCGTCGAATGCGCATATAAACCGGGGTGGCATCTACTGTTTCAGCCATTGTTCACTTGCCACGCTCCTCATGCCGTTCTTTTCGCCGTTATCGGCAAAGCGGAACTTTGTGGGCAAAATCACCGATTTGCAATGCTCCACAAAACGCATGTCCTTATCAAATTCTATCGTGCTCTCATAGAACACCGGCGTTCCCTCTTCTTGCTGGAGCAACTCGGCCTCTTCGGCGTTCAAACGCGAGATGGAGATATGCTCACGTCCATGCTCAACGCGCACGCCGCCTTCTTTGAGCAAGACATCGTAAAGGCTCTCACACTCAAAATCGTGATCGGGAAGCGAGGGGCACAGGGACAGGTTAACGTGAGCCGTCTCAATTGACGCCGGCTCGCCCTCAATAAGTCGAACACGCTGCATGCGGAGCAAAGGAGCGCCTACAGCAACCCCAAGCTTGTCGGCAAGCGCCTCATCCGCCTCGATGGCCCCGGTGGAAACCAGACGAGAAGAGGGGTGCAGGCCGGCAGTCCGCACAGCATCGGAGAAGTTATACGTTTCCTGAAAGATATTGAGCGGTTTGGGAGGACACACATACGTACCCGATCCGCGACGGCTCTCGAGCGTTCCACACGAGATGAGCCGCGTGATACCGGCGCGCAACGCCGTACGCGAAACGCCAATCTCTTCGCACAGCACGCGCTCGGCCGGCAGGCGATCGCCGCCGGCAAGCTGATGGTGCTGGATATACCAAAGAATCCCCTCAACAGCACGATCTTTGGGGGGAATTGCATAAGATTCGCCTGCCATTGCACAGACTCCTCGTTCAGAAACGTATGTCGCCAAAATTAGGCCAGACCACCCATGGCATCAAATTCGGCCTTGATCTTCTCGGCGACATTCCGATACGACTTATACAGGCTTGAATCGCGTTTGACTTCATCGGTCATAACGGGAATCTCTAGTTTGGAAACCTCGTCTTTTCCCGTCTGAACCGCCACAACAACGCCCATACCAAAACACATATTACGCTTGGCTGCGTTCATTTTTGCCGCCTTAGCGGGATTTGCCAGAATACGCTGGGCAAATTCCTGTTTAGAGACCGCTTCATCGGCCTCCGGATCGCCCGCCTCGGCCACTTCGCACTGCAACACGTCCGCATAGTCAAAAATCTTCGGCTCGCCGCCGCGCTGATGTACGGCCCACTTGCGACGCGTGGCATCCTGGTAGATAGCCGGCAAAAACGTAAACCGCGGCGGGTCCAAAATCGTATCCGTGATGGTAAACACATCGGGATCAAAGGCATCCTGCGGGTTTTTCTTCTTGAACAGCCCCATATCAGCCTCTCCTACTAACATTTAACAACTCAAGCTGAATATAGCACCAATTTCAAGCCTCCACCTCACCCTATCGGTACGCGGCGTCTATGGCTCGCCCAGCGGGGTAATACGGGCGAGGGCCGGGGAGGCATACTTTGTTTTGAGAAGTGGGCTTCGCGAACTTCTCAAAACAAAGTATGCCTCTCCGGCCCCGGCAATGTAATCTTGGCTGACCCTAGTTGGATGCACGATCCACAAGGCAGCAACAGCCAAGTCCCCATTACATTAAAAAATATCAGCGCCGCAGATCGAAACGGTCGAGAGGGCCGCCTCCGGGCGGGTGCCTTCCTCTGAGAAGTTCGCGAAGCCCACTTCCCGGACAAGGTCATCCCGCCGGGCAAGGCCCCAGCGCGAGACCGTCCCGGATGCCTACCCGCACAGCGTGGCTACGAGCGGGATGGTCAGAATGGAGCAAATGATCGACAGAAACGTGCACTGCATCATGGGGCGTGCATCCTTACCGTATTGAAGGCAGTACAGCGTACCGTTGCTGCCCACCGGCATTGCCATATCGAGCACAAGCGTCGCGATAAACATGGGCGTCATGCCGGGCCACAAGCGCGCGACGGCAAGACATGCCACCGGCACGACAACCAGGCGAAATGCCACGGCAGCATAGGCACGCCAGTTGGTGAGCATCTCGAGCGGACGGTACTTGGCGATAGACGACCCCATGAGCAACAATGCTGCAGGAGTGGTCATGGTGCCAACGATGGAAATCGAGTCGCCCAGCACGCCCCAATCGGTCCATCCGGTGAGCACGATCCCAAGCACAACAGTACTTGCAATGAGACCAGGACTCTTGCAGCAGGCGGCAATATTGCGCATCTGCGTTTTAAGGCCACCACCTATTCCGCTAAATAACATAACGCCGACGGTAAACATAAGAAAGTTTGGGGGGATAAGCGCAATCGATGCATACAACAGCGCTTGTTTTCCCAACACCGCCGAAATAACCGGAAAACCGATAAACCCGGCATTACCGAAAAGCACGGCGAAGCGATACGAGCATTCCGTCCCTTTGGGAACGCGAAGAGCAGCGGTGACAGCAAACGCGATAACGGTCGCCACCACATACATCACAAAGGACAGTCCCATGAGCGAAAACGTATCGGCAATGCTCGGAAGCTTCACATCATCGCCCAGCGCTGACGAAAGCACCAAGCACGGTAGCGCCACCTGCAACAGCAGATGCGACAGCTCGCGCTCGAACTCCGCTTTCATAAACCCCAGCTTGGCGATACACCACCCCAACAGGATCGGCAAAGAAACCGTCACCATCTGCAAGGCCACGCTCGTAAAACTCATCTACTCCCCCTCTTATCTATCCCACGAGTGCCGGGGCGGGGTGCTTGGTTTTGGAAGTGGGCTTCGCGAACTTCTCAAAACAAAGTATGCCTCCCCGGCCCCGGCAATGTATCGTAGGCTGACCAAAGTAAGATATGCAGTTTCCAAGGCCGCAACAGCAACAGCCCCATCCCATTAAAAAATATCAGCCCCCGCATATCGAAACGGTCGAGAGGGCCTTGCCCGGCGGGGTGGCCTTGCTCCGGGAAGTTCGCGAAGCCCACTTCCCGGAGCAAGGCAACCCGCCCGGAGGCGGCCCCAGCGCGAGACCATCCAGCAATGCGCTCCCCGAGCAATCGCTCACCGCTGGTTGCGCAAAAGTCAGCGAGCGAGTTCCAGGTGCCCCAGGTCGCCGCGAAAGAGGAGCGACGCGTACTTCTTGTACGCGAGCGACGGTTTGAACGGCGAGACGGGGTGCCTGGAACCCGCGCAGCGTCGAGCCATTACGCGGTTTGGTAAAACCGCGTAACTAAGTTACTCGTTGTCGCCTGCGGTCATTTGGGTTGCGGAGAGCGTGCCGTCGGCGGCAGTTGCAGCCGCAGCGTCGGGCCAGACCCAGTCAGTGAAGGCCGGGTGATCGAAGCCCTCGTTGCACGCGAACTCAAAGGCCTCGGTGCGGAATGCCTCCCACTCGTCAATCTGCTCTGCAAACTTGTCGGCGTCGACCATGCGCAGCACGTCGGCGGCCAGGGCCCAGCGGTCCATGTTGTTCAGGCGCAGCATGTCGAACGGCGTGGTCGTGGAGCCCTTCTCCTCGTAGCCGTGGACGCGGAAGGCGTCGTGGCCGGGGCGGTTCCAGATCAGGCGGCGAATCGTGCCGGCATAGGCGTGGAATGCGAAGAGCACGGGCTTCTCGCCGCGACCGAACAGCTCAGCCCAGCGCTCATCGCTGATGGCCTGGTCGTTCTCGCAGACGTTCTGGATCTTGAGCAGGTCGACCACGTTGACGAACCACACCTTAATGCCCAGCTCGCGCAGCATGTCGGTTGCGGCCAGAGCCTCGAGCGTCGGCACGTCACCGCACGTGGCGACCACGACGTCGGCCTCGACGAGCGAGTCGGCAGTTGATGCCCACTCCCAGGTCGCTACGCCCTCGGCGAGCTCGGACTTGGCCTCGTCGACCGTCTGGAAGGTGGGGGCAGGCTGCTTGCCACAGAAGATGGCGTTGACGCAGTCGGTGGACTGGTAGACGCGCTCGGCAACGGCAAGCGCCATGTTGGCGTCGGCCGGATAGTAGGCATTCACGATATGCGTGTCGTTGGCCTTGTTGAGCAGCAGATCAATAAAGCCGGGGTCCTGGTGCGAGAAGCCGTTGTGGTCCTGGCGCCAGACATGGCTCGACAGCAAAATGTTGAGACCGCTGATGGGAGCACGCCACGGAATCTCGCGCTTGGTGGCCTCGAGCCATTTGCAGTGCTGGTTGACCATGGAATCGACCACGTGGACAAAGCTCTCGTAGGAGCTCCACACACCCGAGCGGCCGGTGAGCACGTAGGCCTCGAGGAAGCCCTCGCACTGGTGCTCGGACAGCTGCTCGACAACCTTACCGGAACCGGCCAGCAGCTCGTCGTTGGCATCGTCCTCGTAGAAGCCGGCGTCCCACTGCTTCTTGGTCACCTTGTAGGCAGCCTGCAGGCGGTTGGACGCGGTCTCGTCGGGACCGAAGATGCGGAAATCGTCCATGTTCTTGGCCAGAACGTCGGCAGTGTACTCGCCAAAGACGCGGGCGGCCTCGGTGGAGCCCCAGCCGTGACCCTTGCTTGCGACGGGGATCTCGTGGGCGTGGATATCGGGCAGCTCGAGCTCGCGGCGCACCTTGCCGCCGTTTGCATTGGGGTTGGCGCCGATGCGCAGCTCGCCGGTCGGCATAAAGGCCGTCACCTCGGGGCGCACCTGGCCCTCAGGCGTAAAGAGCTCCTCGGGCTTGTAGGAACGCAGCCACTCGCGCAGCACGCGGAAGTGCTCGTGGGTGTCCTTGGCACTCGCCAGCGGCACCTGATGGGCGCGCCAGGAGTCCTCGGTCTTCTTGCCATCGATGTGCTTGGGACAAGTCCAGCCCTTGGGCGTACGGAACACGATCATGGGATAGGCCGGGCGAACCACGGTCTCGCCCGCGGCGGCCTGGGCCATAGCGGTGGCCTTGATATCGCAGATCTCATCGAAGACCTGCTCGAACAGGGCGGCAAAACGCGCATGAATGCTTGCATGACTCTCATCGTCAAAGCCCGCGACAAAGAAGTGCGGCTTATAGCCCATGCCCTCAAAGAACTTGGTGAGCTCTTCGTCGGACACACGGGCGAGGATGGTGGGGTTGGCGATCTTGTAGCCGTTGAGGTGCAGGATCGGCAGGACGATACCGTCGGTTGCCGGGTTCACGAGTTTGTTGGACTGCCAAGAAGTCGCAAGCGGACCGGTCTCGGACTCGCCGTCGCCCACCACGGCCACGGCCAGCAGGCTCGGGTTGTCCATGACGGCGCCGTAGGCGTGGCTGAGCGTGTAGCCGAGCTCGCCGCCCTCGTGGATGGAGCCAGGCGTCTCGGGCGCAAAGTGGCTCGGGATGCCACCGGGGTAGGAAAACTGGCGGAAGAACTTCTGCAGGCCGGCCTCGTCATTGGTGATGTCGGGGCGGATCTCACGGTAGGTGCCATCGAGCAGCGACTGGGCGGTGCCGGCAGGACCACCGTGGCCCGGGCCCATCAGGAAAATGACGTTCTGGTTGTGGTCGGCAATAAGGCGGTTGACGTGGCCGAACAGAAAGTTGATGCCGGGCGTGGTGCCCCAGTGACCGACCAGGCGGTGCTTAACGTCCGGGCGACCAAAGTCGCGCACCTCACCGGTTTTCTCATCGACAAAGTCGGTGCGCATCAGCGGGTTGGAGCGAAGGTAGATCTGGCCGACGGACAGGTAATTCGATGCGCGCCAATACAGATCGACGCCCTCGAGCTCGGAAGCCGGCACCTCGTGTCCCAGCTTTTGCCATGGCGTTCCCAGAGTTTTAGCCATTGTTTATGTCCCTTCGCTGCATGGTCACCCTCCGATATGGCGACCTTTCGTTGGGACAAGTATATTTGCTAAAACGTTTTATCAGTATGAAAAAACGTTTTATCATTCAGGTTCGCCATTAGCCTGACAAAACCAGACATTGACCTGCGACATTATTTGTCACAAGTTCTTCATATTCCTGATATACAAATCGATAAACGCGTTTAGTTGTGTTTTGTAACCTTGAGCACGCTGCCCTTGACGATAAGCGCCGGCTCCAGAACGACCTCTTCGGCACGCCTGCCGCCCCTGCCGGCAAGACGCTTGGACATACAGCTAAAAGCATGCTCCGCGAGGACACCCGGATCCTGTTCGATCGCGGTCAGTGCCGGCTCAAAGAGAACGTCGGCAGCCGAGTTGTCATAGCTCACCACCGAGATATCGCCCGGAATGCTCTTCCCCATCTCGTGCAGGCGCTTGAGCAAACCGAGGGCAATGTTGTCCGAGCTTGCGAACACGGCGGTGGCATCGGTTGCGAGCACCGCCTCCGAGGCCTCGTAGGCACTCGGGATGTAGTACTCGCTCTCAAACTCCAAACGCGCATCGATCGGCAGGCCGACCTCGCGCAGCGCACGCTCGTAGCCGGCAAGACGTTTGCGACCCGTATTGGAACGGCGAGCATTAACCAAGCAGGCAATGCGACGGTGACCCTGCTCGATCAGATGGCGGGTAGCCATATAGCCACCCATCTCGTGGTCGAACATCACCTTATCGCACTCGAGTCCCTCAATGGCACGGTCGACCATTACCGCCGGGATGGGCAGATGGCTGACTTCTTCGCGCAGGGCGCGGTCGTCGGAGAACTCGTCACCCACCACCAGAAAGACGCCGTCGACGCCGCGCGTCACCAGCTGGCGCAGGAGCTCCAGATCGTCCTCGGCGCTTCCGCCCGAGCTGGTAATAAAGAGCGCGTAGCCGTCCTCACGGCAGCGCTTTTCCAGGCTGCCGGCGAGCGAGGCAAAAAATCGGCTCTCGATGTTGGGAACGATAAGGCCCAGCGTGCGCGACTCGCGCATGACCAGGCTACGCGCAATCTGGTTAGGAACATAGTGGTTGCGCGCCGCGACCTCCTTGATGAGCTTGCGGTTTTCTTCCGAGATGCGACAGGGCCGATTATTGAGAACAAGCGAGACCGACGAGGGGGAAAGCCCCACCTCCTGGGCAATCTGCTTGAGAGTAACTTTGTTGCCCATCTCGCTCCTTCCGAGTATTCGCGCAATCTCTTGAAAGTATAGCGACCGTCCCTCTACCTCGATGATAAACACTTTACCAATCCGGTAGACGGCTGTTTTATCGCCGTGATTGGTGCAAAGTAACCTGGCCCCTTTGCACCATGTGATGCATTGGGGTCAGGTTACTTTGCACCAAATCCATCCGGGTGGGGTATATTGCATTCGATTGATGAAAACGACCACCATAAGGCGGATATTCGTATGCACGAGAATGACTTTTTTAACGAGGACCTGCTCTGCGCGCTCGCCGGTGTCGCCGGCGAGGACAACGTGTTGATGAGCGAGCCCATGCGCGAGCACACCACGTTTAAGATCGGCGGCCCGGCCGACGTCTTTGTCACGCCCGACACCGAGCAGGGCCTCGTCGCCACGCTCGATACCTGCTATCGCTGCGATCTGCCCCTCACCATCGTGGGCAACGGCTCCGACTTGCTCGTCGGTGACAAGGGCATACGCGGCGTCGTCGTGGCGCTGGGCGAGGGCCTCTCCGACATTACGGTCGACGGCACGCACGTCACGGCGGCAGCCGGCGCCTTGCTTTCCGATGTCGCCGCGGCGGCAGCCGAGGCCGGTCTCACCGGCATGGAGCCCATCTCGGGTATCCCCGGATCGGTCGGCGGCGCCTGCTACATGAACGCCGGCGCCTATGGCGCCTGCATGGCCGATGTACTGGAGTCTGTGCGCGTCTACAAGCCCGCCCGCATGCTCGACGACGGCACCCGCGGCAGCGGCAGCATCATCGAGTTCGATGTCGATGAGCTTAACCTGGGCTATCGCAAGAGCCGCATCGCTGACGACGGCTTCATCGTGCTTTCGGCCACCTTCAATCTCGCCCCGGGCAACGCCGCGATGATCAAGGTCGACATGGACGACTACCGCCAGCGCCGCGAGGACAAGCAGCCGCTCGACATGCCGAGCGCCGGCTCCACCTTCAAGCGCCCCGAGGGCTACTTTGCCGGCAAGCTCATCATGGATGCCGGCCTGCGCGGCCATGCTGTCGGCGGCGCGCAGGTGAGCGAAAAACACTGCGGCTTCATCGTCAACGCCGACCACGCCACCGCCGCCGACGTCGACGAACTCATCCGCCACATCCAGGCAACCGTCAAGGACCAATTCGGAGTAGACCTACAACCCGAAGTCCACCGAGTAGGCGAATTTTTATAGCCCGCTCGCCGCGGTCCACTTTAATTAATAACGGGACAAGTGATGTAGCTCACTTGTCCCGTTTTCATTTATTTGCGAAGAACATCGGCCATCCGCAGGATTGAAATCATCGACCGATAAGTGAGTTCCACCTTTTCGCCCGCAAGCAGTCGTTTCGAGCCAATCTCATCTAGCCCCACAAGCCGAGAAAACAGCAAGCTACTCATCGTGCCCTCGTCAATTGATTCCTTTATGGTCTTCAAAACGTCCGTATCATGAAGCGACGCCGAGCTGTAGGGGGCAACACGAGCGGAACTCTCAATTAACGACGAGACAAAAGGATGGAGATGCTTTGGACATAGTCCATCAAACACCACATCCCCATTGTCATCCGAGCCGACTAGTCGCCAACTATAATGATCGACCCAGTCGTCTCCGTCATATATGGTGTCCATGAGCAACTTCCCGTCTAGAGAGAAACCTGTTTGAACATCGGGGCGCAAGACCGCAATCCATATAGGACCCGCAGCAGCTCCAACCCAACGCACCACACGACAATTGTATATTGCGACTATTTTAAATCTACATGATCAGTTCGAGTTCGCAACAAGGCGATTATTGCAGCTAGGTTATATTTCATTTTCCACTTTGATGAGCCGTCGGCTCCAAATTCCAAAACCGAAGTCCACGGAGTCGATAATTTTATTTAAAAAGAAGGCCCCGAAAGGGGCCTTCGCCATCTTTATATCAGACAACCAGTCCGGTGTGTCGCGCTTTGAACCCGGAAGGTCCGGGACTGCGGGCGAGGCATAAGGTTGGTCGCGAGTTCCGCACGCAAAGAAGGCCACTTAATGTGGCCTTCGTCTTGCGCAGGACTGTAGAGCAGGCAACCTTATGCCTCGCCCGCAGTCCCGGACCAACCAGCTTCAAGCCGCAGTTACGACAGCGCAATACCGCCGAGCCAGCCCCAGCGCACGCCAGAGCCAGTGCCGTAGAACCCAATGAACGAGTCAAGCGACCTCGACGTGATGGCGCCCTCGTTACTCATAACGATGCCGCCGCCAACGTAGATGCCCACGTGGCCATAGATCAGGCCCGGTATGCCGGTACCGCTATGCGATGAGTCGGCAACAATCATGCCCACCTGCAGCGCCGAGCGGTCGGAGCTATAGCACCAGGCGTTAAACATATCGCACGCGTTACCGCCAAAGTAGCCAACGCCGGCGTTACGGAAGACATTGGTAACCCACGCCGCGCACCAGTTCTGACCCGGCGAAGGCGTGGAGTAGCACGCGTTGACGACGGCCTGCTGCTTGCCCGAGCCGGCATTCTGCTGCGGAGTTCCGGGCGCATACGATCCACCACCCGAGCTCGAACCACCCGAGTAGGAATTGTTCTTGTTCGCGGCGGCCGCGGCAGCAGCGGCGGCCTTCTTGGCAGCCTCCTCGGCCTGGGCGGCAGCAAGAATCTCTGAATCGCGCTGAGCCATGAGCTCCTTGACGTCGTCGGAAAGACCGCTCAGCACGGTCTGGACCTCTTGCTGCTTGGCCTGCATATCCTGCATCTGGGCAGTCTGCTGGTCCTTGAGCTTCTCTAAGTCGGCCTTCTGCGACTCAAGCTCGGTCTTTTGCGCATCGAGCTCTTCCTGGATGGTCTGAATTTCCTCGATGGCGTCGCGGTCGCTCTTGTTGATCTTCTCAACATAGTGCGCATTGGCGACGAGCTCCTCAAACGAACCCGAGGCGAGCAGCAGCGACAGGACGTTGGTGCCGCCCGACTTATAGCTGGCGGAAACGCGATCGGAAAGATCGTCGCGCTTCTTTTTGAGCTCGGCCTTCTTTTCGTCAATCTGCGCCTGCGTGCTGTCAATCTGGCCCTGTACGCCCTCGATATCGTTGAGGGTCTGGGCGTTCTTGTTGGCCAGCGCCGCGTATTCATTTGCGATGCTGTCGAGCTGGGCCTGGACCTCGTCAAGCTGAGCCTGGGCCGCATTGAGCTTGTCGGTGGTTTCCTTGGTGGCCTCCGCAGCATGGGCGCGAGCGGGCAAACCAAAAAGAACGGCTACAGAAGCTGCGCCGAACAGGGCCTTGAGGGCAGTGCGACGCGAAAGCTCCTGGGAAAGGATGGAATCGCTGTTTGGTGACATATCTACTCCGTTACATGTTTATTTATATGTCGCTCAACTCATACATATTAGCGTACATCCGGCGCATCCCAACGATTTCCACGAACGGCAGCAAACCGTATGGTCGGCGGCTCGTATGCAAACGTCAAAGTCAAGGTTACGCCCACGCCAAACATTTCCATGAGTACGTTAGCATGCTCATCTGCTTTTCCTGCCCTGCACGTTTTGGGTGCCCCTGCCTGCGCTATACTCCCCTCAAGAAGTGTTCCTGATTCGATAGGAGACTACATGTCCAAAGCACTCGACCCCAAAGACACCTGCGTCCTCGTAACCGGCGGCGCCGGCTTTATCGGCTCGCACACCGTCGTTCAGCTGCTCGAGGGCGGCTACCAGGTCGTCATCGTCGACGACCTCTCCAACTCCAGCGCCGTCGCCGTCGACCGCGTCAAGACCATCGTGGGCGAAGAGGCCGCCAAGAACCTCACCTTCTACGAGGCCAACGTGCTCGACCGCGAGGCCATGAACAAGATCTTCGACACCCATCAGATCGACCGCGTCATCCACTTCGCCGGCTTTAAGGCCGTCGGCGAGTCGGTGACCAAGCCCGTCGAGTACTACCACAACAACATCGAAAACACCCTGGTGCTCATCGACGTCATGCGCAACCATGGCTGCAAGTCCATCATCTTCTCGAGCTCCTCGACCGTCTACGGCGACCCGGACAACCCGCCTGTCACCGAGGAAGACCCCAAGAAGCCCGCAACCAACCCCTATGGCTGGACCAAGTGGATGATCGAGCAGATCCTTATGGACGTTCACACCGCCGACCCCGAGTGGGACGTCGTGCTGCTCCGCTACTTCAATCCCATCGGCGCCCATCCGTCGGGCCTGATCGGCGAGGACCCCAAGGGTATCCCCAACAACCTGGTGCCCTATGTCGCGCAGGTTGCCGTGGGCAAGCTCGAGGCCGTTCAGGTCTTTGGCAATGACTACCCCACTCCCGACGGCACGGGCGTGCGCGACTATATCCACGTTTGCGACCTGGCCTCGGGCCACGTTGCCGCCCTCAACTGGATGAACGGCAAGACCGGCGTTGAGATCTTCAACCTGGGCACCGGCACCGGCACCTCGGTGCTCGAGGTCGTCGCCGCCTTCTCCAAGGCCTGCGGCAAGGAGCTGCCCTACGTGATTCGCGAGCGCCGTGCCGGCGATATCGCCGCCAACTGGTGCGATGCCTCCAAGGCCGAGCGCATGATGGGCTGGAAGGCCCAGTACGACATCGCGGACATGTGCCGCGATAGCTGGAACTGGCAGAGCCACAATCCCAACGGCTTCGCCGACGCTGAGTAGCAAAAACCTACATACCGCTCTTGCCCCGATCTCACGTTGTGAGGTCGGGGCTTTTTCACGGCATGTAACCATTCGCCGAAAATCGACCAACTTTTATATCTTGCCTGTACATGTTTAAACAACATGTTTTACAATAGGCATATCGAATCAGAACATCGGAGGCGGACTGCACACCCATCGGCAGGCCGACCCCACAACAAGAAGGTTGGTGAGCGCATTCATGGAGCGTGCAAGCGGCGTCCTCATGCCCGTCTCATCTCTGCCCGGACCATACGGAATCGGCGGCTTTGGCTGGAATGCCTACGACTTTGTCGATTTCCTCGCCTCGTGCAAACAACATTATTGGCAGATTCTGCCCCTTACGACGACCAGCTATGGCGATTCGCCCTATCAGTCGTTCTCGGCCCGCGCGGGCAACCCTAACTTCATTGACTTTGCCGAGCTTATCGAGGCCGGCTATCTGGAGCAGTGCGATATCGACGGCGTGTACCTGGGCTCCGATCCCAGCAACGTCGACTACGGCGCCATCTTTGCTGGCCGCCGTCAGATTCTCGATCGAGCCGCTGAGCGCTTTGCTGCCGACAAGCCGGCCGATTTCGACGACTTTATCCAGGCAAACGAGAACTGGCTCATTCCCTACTGCGAGTTTATGACCGTGAAGGAGGAGTGCGGGCTCAAGGCCTTTTGGGAGTGGCCCGAGGAACTCCGCCGTCGCGGCGATGCATCCAGCAAGGTCTGCGCCGCCCATCCCGAGCGCATGCTTTACCACCAAATGACGCAGTACTTCTTCGATCGCCAGTGGAGCCGCCTCAAGGCCTATGCCAACGAGCGCGACATCCTGATCATCGGCGACCTGCCCATCTACGTCTCGCGCGACTCCGTCGAGATGTGGGCCACGCCCGAGCTCTTTAAGATCGACACCGCCGGCAATCCCGTGAGCGTCGCTGGCACGCCGCCCGACCAGTTCTCGGCCACCGGCCAGTACTGGGGCAATCCCATCTACGACTGGGACGCCATGGAGTCCGACGGCTTCTCCTGGTGGGAGGGCCGCATTCGCGCCGCCCTCGACATGTACGACATCATCCGCCTGGATCACTTCCGCGGTTTCGAGGCATTTTGGGAGGTGCCGTTCTCCTCTCCCGATTCGTCATATGGTTCGTGGACGCAGGGACCCGGCCTCAAGCTCTTCAAGGTGCTCGAGGAAAAGCTCGGCACGCTTCCCATCATTGCCGAAGACCTGGGCTTTCTTACCCCCGGCGTCATCGACATGCGCGACACCACGGGCTTCCCTGGAATGAAGATCCTGCAGTTTGCCTTTGAGGGCACCAACTCGTACTACCTGCCGCACAACTACATCGCCAACACCGTCGCCTACGTCGGAACACATGACAACGAAACGGCACGCGGTTGGTATGAGGGAACGGCCACCCCGCGTCAGCGCGAGCAGGCGGCCCTGTACACCCACCAGCAGGCGGGCGAGCCCATGGCCGATGCGCTCAACCGCACCATCGCCGCCAGCGTGAGCGATACCTGCATCTACACCATGCAGGACCTGCTCAATCTGGGCAACGAGGCACGCATCAACACTCCCGCCACCCTGGGCGGCAACTGGACCTGGCGCATGCTCGATGGCGCCATCACCCGCGAGCTCGAGCACAAGCTCACCGACTGGACCGAAACCTACTTCCGCATCCCATCGGAAGCCGAAATCGAGCTTCCCCAATAGGAGCCACCGCGCCCGACCCCACCCCACCGTGCGGACGCGACCGCTTTTCCCGCGCGAGGCCACTCCAATCCCCTCGCGCGGGCTTCTTTTGAATATCTGACATGTCGTCAACTCACCACAGGAGGAAACATGCCCCGTATCAATCTTGCGGCTCTTGCCGAGCAGTCCTTTGGCACCTCGCTCGAGCAGCTCGATGACCGTCGTATTTATAAGCTGCTGGTCAAGCTCGTGCAGGAGCGCTCCGCCGCCTGCCCGCTCAACAATGGCAAGAAAAAGCTCTATTACATCTCTGCTGAGTTTTTGATTGGCAAGCTGCTGATCAACAACATGATCGACCTCGGTATCTATGGCGAGGTTAAGGACCAGCTCACCGCCGCGGGCCACGACCTCAACAAGATTGAGGAGTTTGAGGTCGAACCGTCGCTGGGCAACGGCGGCCTGGGCCGTCTGGCCGCGTGCTTCCTGGATTCCATTGCCACGCTGGGCCTTACCGGCGACGGTGTGGGCCTCAATTACCATTACGGTCTGTTCCGTCAGCGTTTTACCGACAACCAGCAAAAGGCCGTCCCCGACGAGTGGCTTAGCGAGCAGGACATCCTGATCGATGACGACCGCTCCTACACCGTCGAGTTTGGCGATTTTGCCGTTACCTCCAAGCTCGTCAACATCGATGTGCCCGGTTACGACCAGCCCACCAAGAACCGCCTGCGTCTGTTTGACCTGGCAAGTGTCGACGACGGCCTGGTCCCCGGCAGCTCCATCGACTTCGACAAGACGAAGGTCGCCAAGAACCTCACCTTGTTCCTCTATCCGGATGATTCCGATGAGCAGGGCCGCCTGCTTCGCATCTACCAGGAGTACTTCATGGTGAGCAACGCCGCCCAGCTCCTGATCGACGAGGCCGTCGAGCGCGGCAGCAACCTGCACGATCTGGCCGACTACGCCGTGGTCCAGATCAACGACACGCACCCCACCATGGTCATTCCCGAGCTCATCCGCCTGCTCACCACCGAGCACGACATCGAGTTTGACGAGGCCGTTGCCATCGTGCGCTCCATGGTCGCCTACACCAACCACACAATCCTTGCCGAGGCGCTCGAGAAGTGGCCGCTCGCCAGCCTGCAGAAGGTCTCGCCCACCATCGCCGACATCATCGTCAGGCTCGACGAGGTTGCCAAGGCCGAGCACGACGACCCGCGCGTCGCCATTATCGACGAGCACGACACCGTCCACATGGCCCACGTGGACATTCACTTTGGCTTCTCCATCAATGGCGTCGCCGCACTCCACACCAAGATTCTGGAGGACACCGAGCTTCACCCGTTCTACGAGATCTATCCCGAGAAGTTCTCCAACAAGACCAACGGCATCACCTTCCGCCGTTGGATCCAGGGAGCCAACCCTGCGCTTGCCAGCCTGCTCGACGATGTGATCGGCACCGATTGGCGCAGCACCGGCGACCTGAGCAAGCTCGCCGAATTCGCTAACGACAAGGATGTTCTTGAGCGCCTGGCCGCCACCAAGGCCGAGGCCAAGACCATCATGCGCCAGTTCATGGCGCTCGAGCAGGACGTGACCATTCCCTCCAACGCCATCATCGACGTCCAGGTCAAGCGCATCCACGAGTACAAGCGCCAGCAGATGCTCGCGCTCTACATCATCTGGAAGTATCTCGACATCAAGAACGGCAACAGACCTAAGCATCCCGTCACCATCATCTTTGGCGGCAAGGCAGCGCCTGCCTACACCATCGCCCAGGACATCATCCATCTGATTCTGACGCTGTCGCAGTGGATCGCAAACGATCCCGATGTGGCCCCCTACCTGCAGGTTGTCATGATCGAGAACTACAACGTCACTGCTGCCGAGCGTGTGATCCCCGCCGCCGATATCTCCGAGCAGATCAGCTTGGCCTCCAAGGAGGCGAGCGGCACCTCCAACATGAAGTTCATGCTCAACGGTGCTTTAACCCTGTGCACGCTCGACGGCGCCAATGTCGAAATCGCCGAGCTCGTGGGCGACGAGAACATCTACACCTTTGGTGCCTCATCCAAGCAGGTCGAGCAGCTCTACGCCGACGGCAGCTATAACGCCGGCGCACTCTACCGCAAGCCCGGTATCAAGCTGCTGGTGGACTTTATCACTAACCCTGCCTTTATGGCGACCGGCAACGCCGAGCGTCTGCAGCGCCTGCACGACGATATCAAGGGCAAGGACTGGTTTATGGCCCTGCTCGACATTGAGGAGTACATCCAGACTAAGGAGCGCGTGCTGGCGGACTACGAGGACCAGGATGCCTGGATGCGCAAGGCGCTGATCAACATCGCCAACGCCGGCACCTTCTCGTCTGACCGCACGATCTCCCAGTACAACGACGAGATTTGGCACCTGAGCTAATTTCGTTTCCTTTACCCATCCTCTTGAAAGCGGAGTCGCGGCAACGCGGCTCCGCTTTTTGTGCCGATACGCCGGCCCGTGATTTGTCTCGACCAAACAATCTCGTTCTGTAACAGGTAGCTGCCGAAATCAGCCTCCCGTGTTACAGATCGAGATGAAAGGATAGGCAGCTCGATGCTGTCTCAATCTGTAACATCTAGACCCAATTTGGCCCTCCTCCTGTTACAGATTGAGACAAACTGACAGACGAACGGTCCCAACACAAAGAAAGGCTCCCCTCTCGCCCAGTGGACGGGAGGGGAGTCTTATATGTGACCGCGGCAAAAGGATGGCAATACCGCAGTCGCCCAAAGGGAGGGCCTGGATGCACCGGGCCTAGATAAGGTTCTTGCCAGACACCTTATCGAAGAGATGGGTCGCGTTCTTCTCGAACTTGAACCAGATGGTGTCGCCAGCCTTGAGCGCACCCTTGGCCTCGAGGTCGACGACGGGGATAATCAGGACGAACTGGCCATCGGGAGCGGTCACGTGGACATGCTCGGTCGAACCCATGAGCTCGGTCACCTCGACGGTGCCCTGGAGCGCACCCTCCTCGTCCTTGTCGGCAAGCAGAATCTGCTCGGGGCGCACGCCGGCCGTAATCTCCTTCACGTCGCCGCCATCCCAGTTGAGGGCAAGCTGAGCGCAAGTCTCGGGGGCGAGTGCCACGTTCATATCCTCGGTCTTGACGGTAAAGCCGTCGCCCGAGCGCACCAGCTGGGCATCGAAGAAGTTCATCTGCGGCACGCCGATGAAGCCGGCGACGAAGATGTTCGCGGGATGGTTGAAGACCTCCTGCGGCGTGGCGATCTGCTGGACAACGCCGTCCTTCATGACCACGATACGGTCGCCGAGGGTCATGGCTTCGGTCTGGTCGTGAGTAACATAGATGAACGTACCCTTGATCTCGTGGCGCAGCTTGATGAGCTCGGCACGCATCTGGTTACGAAGCTTGGCATCCAGGTTGGACAGCGGCTCGTCCATCAGGAAGACCTTGGGGTCACGCACGATGGCGCGGCCGATGGCGACGCGCTGGCGCTGGCCGCCCGAGAGCGCCTTAGGCTTGCGGTCGAGGTACTCGGTGATACCCAAGATCTCGGCAGCGGAGCGAACCTTGCGGTCGATCTCGTCTTTGGGGACCTTCTTGAGCTCAAGCGTAAACGCCATGTTCTCGTACACCGTCATGTTGGGGTACAGAGCGTAGCTCTGGAACACCATGGCGATGTCGCGGTCCTTGGGCGCCACGTCGTTGACGCGCTTGCCGTCGATGAGCACATCGCCCGAGGTAATGTCCTCCAGGCCGGCAACCATGCGCATCGTCGTGGACTTACCGCAGCCAGAGGGACCAACGAGAACGACGAACTCCTGGTCGTGAACGGTGAGGTTGAAGTCCTCTACAGCGAGCACGCCATCCTCGGTAACCTTAAGGTTATGCTTCTTCTCCTCGGTCTTCTTCTTTTTGCCAAAGAAGCCCTTCTTTTTGGACTCGGTGTTGGGATACACCTTCTGAACATGTTTGAGAACGATCTCGGCCATGTCTTTACCTTTCGATGTGCGGCGCCGCGCTGAGGGGCGCCGCAGAAACTTGCAAAACAGTTACGGCATCAGCCCTTGACGGCACCTGCCACCACGCCGTCGATGATGTACTTCTGGCAGAGGATGTACATGATGACGATGGGGATAACGACCATCATGATGCAGGCCATCATGGGGCCGAGCTCGACGTGGCCATAGCCGCCGCGGAAGTACTGGATCAAGATAGGAATGGTCTTGTACTTGGTGGAGTCGAGGGTGAGGTAGGGCAGCAGGTAGTCGTTCCAGACCCACATGGTCTCGAGAATGCCGACCGAAAGATAGGTGGGCTTCATGATGGGAAGGACGATCTTAAAGAACACCTGGACCGGGTTGCAGCCGTCGATCATGGCCGCCTCCTCGATCTCGAGCGGGATGTTCTTTACAAAGCCGGCGAACATAAAGACCGCCAGGCCCGCGCCAAAGCCCAGATAGATAAAGCAGATGTTGAACGGCGTGTTAAAGCCGATGCGGTCCGCCAAATTGGACAGCGTGAACATGAGCATCTGGAACGGTACGACCATCGAGAACACGAACAGGTAATAGAAGAAGTTCGAGATCTTGCTGTTGACGCGCACCACGTACCAAGCGCACATGGAGCAGCACACCAAGATCAGCACGACCGACGTGACCGTGATGATGAGCGAGTACATAAACGCCGAGGCAAAGCCTTGCTCGTTAAGAGCGTGCACGTAGTTTGCGAGACCGTTGAACGTCTCGGGCGTGAGCAAATCGAATGCCGTGGTGGTGCTGATTGCAGTTCCCTTTTTAAAGGAATTGAGCGCAATCATGAACACGGGGTAGATCCACGCGAGCGACAGGATCGTAAAGAAAATCGAGAGCGCGCGGTTGATAACCTTATCGCGTTTCATTACTGCTGCACCTCCTTGGACCTCGTGGCCTTAAGCTGAATCATGGAGATGGCTACGACCAGGATGCAGAAGATAACCGCCTTGGCCTGACCGATGCCCTGCCATGCGATACCGGCACGCGAATAGAACGTGTTGTAGATGTTCAGGGCGAGCATCTCGGTGGAGTGCGCAGGGGCGCCGCCGGTAAGGGCGAGGTTCTGGTCGAACAGCTTAAAGCCGTTGGTGATGGACAGGAACAGGCAGATGGTAATCGTCGGCATCAGATTGGGGATCTTAACCTTCCAGAACGTCTGCCATGCCGTGGCACCGTCAACCTTGGCGGCCTCGATGTAGTCGGACGGAATGGACTGCAGACCGGCGATGTAGATGATCATCATGTAGCCGACCTGCTGCCACAGGGTCAGGATGATAAGGCCCCAGAAGCCAGCAGCAGAGTTAAGGGCGATGAGCTGGGCGCCGATGTTGGAGAGCAGGCAGTTGATCAAGATCTGCCAGATGTAGCCCAGCACGATGCCGCCGATCAGGTTAGGCATAAAGAAGATCGTACGGAAGATGTTGGTGCCTTTGAGCGCCTTGCGGGTGAGCGCCTGCGCAATTGCCAGGGCGATCACGTTGATGAGCACCGTCGACAGGAAGGCAAACGCCACGGTAAAGAAGAACGACGTGGCAAACTGCGGATCGGACAGCGCGCGCACGTAGTTCGCGATACCGACAAAGTGCGCGTTGTTAATGGTAATAAACTGGCAGAACGAGAGATAGAAGCCCTGGATAAAAGGGATCACGAACCCGATCATAAACGCCAGGCACGTGGGCAGCATAAAGAGCGGCCACCAGCGCTTGAGTGCTTTGCCCATAGAAGGGTCCTTTCAATATGCAGGGGGCGGGCAAACCTACGTCTGCCCGCCCCCTGTCGCTAATCAGATAGCTTGGGCAGCAACTGCTTACTCGGAAGCAGCCTTCTCGGTCTTCCAGCCATCGACGAAGGCGTTCTTGACGCCGTCCCACTTGGTGTTGTCGGCAGCATAAGCAATGAGAGCCTGCTTGAGGTTCTTCTTCCACTCCTCAGAGGGGATGTAGACGAAGTCCCAAGCGACGGTCTTCTTGCCATCCTTGGCCATGGCAACGGCCTGCTGCGAGAAGACGTTGGTGGTCTCCTTGGCGCTCTTGAACGGAGCGGTCAGACCCATCTTGTCGGCGATGATGCTGGTCGGGGTGTCAGCGGTGACGCACCAGTACATGAAGTCCTCGGTGGCCTTCTGAGCATCCTCGGAAGCCTGGGAACTCACGCACCAGTAGTTCTCGCCGCCGGAGCACAGGCCCTGGTTCTCCTCGCCGTCGACGCCGATGTAGATCGGCAGCATGCCGAGCTGGTCGTCGGTCATACCGGCCTTGGTGAGGTCAGCGTAGGCCCAAGAGCCGTTCTGATAGAAGACGGCCTTGCCGGTTGCGAACTCGTTGGTGGCGTCGTCACCGGTCTTGGAGGCAAGCTGCGAAGGATCGCAGGTGGAGTCGGTGATATACAGGTCGAAGATCTGCTTAAAGTTGTCGAGATACTCGCCCTTGATCTCGTCGTCCTCCTGGTTGTGCTCCTTCTCGAACTCGTAGTAGAGCGGGAGGTTGGCGAGGTGGGTGGTGTAGCGCCAGCTGGAAGAGTCATCCATACCGGCGGAAGTGAAGGCACCGTCAACGCCGAGCTCGTCCTTGCGGGCCTGGATGTCGTCAGCGCAAGCCTTCAGCTTGTCGAAGGAGTTGATGTCCTCGGCCTTGTAGCCAGCCTTCTCGAGCAGCTGCTTGTTGTAGATGATGCCGTAGCTCTCCTGGACCCAGTCGATACCCAGATCCTTGCCATCGGACTGCAGAGCCAGGGAGTCGTCAATGAGCTCACCGCGGAGCTTGGTATCGGACAGATCGGCGCAGTAATCCTTCCAGTTCTTAAGACCGGTGGGGCCGTTGACCTGGAACAGGGTCGGAGCGGAGCTCTTGGACATCTCGGACTTGAGCTTCTCCTCGTAAGTGTTGGAGGCGGCGGTCACGATCTTGACCTCGACGCCCTTCTCCTCCTTGTACGCCTTGGCGATCTCCTTCCACTCCTTGTCGACCTCGGGCTTGAATTGGAGGAAGTAGACCTCGGCAGCGTCACCAGAAGCAGAGGAGCCGGAGCCGGCGGAGCCACCGCAGCCCACGAGACCCAGACCAAGAACCGCAGCCGCGGAACCAGCAAAGCCCAGGAACTGCCTTCTGCTCATTTCGTTCTTCATTACAATCCACCCTTTCACACCGTGGCGGCACCCTTTGCCGCCGCCTTCGGAGATTGGCTCGGGGACTTTGCCCCTTTTGCTGATTTGAACGATACGCTATTTGGCTAGTTGTTTGAACAAGTATTACTAGAGCGGTAGAAAAACTTCGGTGAACGGTAATTTCAACTTGATACTTGACAAGTTTTGTATAAACAATTATTTGTTATCGAATGCAGAGAAAACGCCCGGTCAAGCCGATGCATCGTCGGTTTGACCGGGCGTTTTCGCTTTGAGGGCATGAGTCTCGTCAGGCTGCGAGCTAGCCGGCTATCGCTTGGAGTTGACGCGGTAGTGGAAGATCTCGGGATGCGTGCGGGCATGCGTGACCTCGAACAAGATGCCGTCCGAGGTGTACGACTGGCTCTCCATGACGGCAACGCAGTTGTATTTGCCGAGGTCAAGATAGCTGCAGTCCTCATCGTTGGCAAGCTCGACGCTCACTGTACGGCGACTCGCCATCACCTTGACGCCGCGTTTGTGCTCCAGATAGTCGTAAATTGACTTTGCGGCGATCTCGGGCGTCAGGCCCTTGGCGATTGACTCCAAAAAGTAACCATGGTCTACTTGGCGCGCATTGCCGTTAAGGCTTCGGACACGCACCACGCGAATCAACTCCTCGCCCACCTTAAAGCCCAGGCGACGAGAGAGTTGCTCGGTGCAAATCAAATGTTCAAAAGACTTAACGTCCGTCGATGCAACGGCATTGTTGCGCTTTGCAAATTCGCCAAACGACTCGACTTCCTCGAGTGCGCCCAGCATGTCGGTTTCGCCCTTGAGCCAAATAACGCGCACGCCCTTGCCGTGTATAGGCTGCACAAACATCTGGTCGGCCAGCATGCTCAAGGCGCGTCGAACGGTATTGCGCGTGCAGCCAAACTCCGCGGTTAGCTCGGCTTCGGTTGGCAGCATCTCCTGAAACGCATAAGTCCCGTTAATGATGCGCGAACGGATCTCGCGGTAGATTCCTTCGTAAATCGCTTTTGGCATGACTTCACCTCTAATGAATATGTATGGCTAGGCACGATAGCATTTCTTGAAGTTGTTTAAACCGATTATCGGCAAAGCGACAGGATTTAACCGTTGACGGTTTCCGTCGCGCCCAAACCGGTTTCGCTCAAAACTGCCGGTACGACAATCGTCTGGTCCTCTACAATGAATCCATTGTTTAAACGTTTCACCACGCGCAACGCGCCTCGATATTCGGGAGGCAGAACATGCTGCAAAAAATCCAACGCTTTGGCGGGGCAATGTTCGCGCCCGCCATGTTGTTTTCCATATCGGGCCTTATGGTCGGCGTCTCCGCCCTCGCAACGTCTGCGGATATCGTCGGCGACCTCGCCGTATACGGAACCCCTTGGTACGTTTTTTGGACTATCATCCAGCGTGGTTCGTGGACGGTCTTTAAACGACTTCCGCTCCTTTTTGCCGTAGCGCTGCCCATCGGCCTTGCCCAAAAGCAACCGGCACGTTGTTGCCTCGAGGCGCTCGTGGCCTATTTTGCCTATTGCTTCTTTTTGAGCGAGATCATCAAGCTGAGCGGAGACAACCTTGGACTTAAGTACCCATCGTCTTTGACCTCCGCTAGCGGCATCACCATCATCGACGGCATCAAGACACTCGACACCGGCATTATCGGCCCGCTGGCGGTGTCGGCAACCGTCGTCGCCATCCATGACCGCTTCTACGATGCCAAGGTTCCCGATTGGCTCGGTACCTTCTCGGGTTCCTCGCTGGTCTACCTCATCAGCTTTTTTGCCGTGTTCGCCCTTGCCGCCATCTCGGCCGCCATCGTGCCCTTCGTATACGCAGCGACCGAAACGCTACGCCACGCACTTGTGGGCGTCGGCCCCTTTGGCGTAGGCATCTTTGTCTTTTTAGAACGAGCACTCGAGCCCATGGGGCTGCACCACCTGCTCTACATGCCGATCTACTACGACAACCTGGTCATTAACGACGGCATCTACGCCACGTGGACCAATTTGCTCCCCATTCTCTCCCATAGCACGCGCCCCCTCAATGAGCTTGCGCCGTGGGCCGGTTTTACCGCCACCGGCTGGGTCAAGCTCTTTGGCCTTCCTGCCATCGCGGCTGCGTTCTACTCCACCGCAAAGCCCGAGCGCCGCGCTGCCCTCAAGGTCATCCTGGTTCCCGCCATTGTTGCCTCAGTGGTCTGCGGCGTCACCGAACCGCTCGAGTTTCTCTTTATGTTCACCTATCCCGGACTCTTTTTGCTCTATGCCGTCCTATCTTCCTGCCTCGCCATGGCCATGAACTTCTTTGGCGTCGTCGGCATCTTCTCGGGCGGTTTTATGGAAATGGCTGCCTTCAACTTTATCCCGCTCATGCGGACGCATGCCGGCTCCTACCTTTTGGCACTCGGAATCGGACTCATCTTTAGCGTCATCTTCTTTCTGAGCTTTCGAGGTCTTATCCTGACCTTTGACCTTAAAACCCCGGGACGCGAGGACCACATCGCCAGCAACGCGGCGCTCTCGCGCTTGACGGGAGACGACGTTGACGAAAAGCGCTCATCCAAAACCGGCGCTTCCGGCGACCAGGCCTCACAAGATCATCTGCTCGCCGAGCAGGTTGTGACGCTTCTGGGCGGCGTCTCCAACATTGTGGGCGCAACCAACTGCGCCACGCGGCTGCGCGTCGAAGTCGTGGACCCCTCCATCGTCGCGGACAATGCGACCTTTGTCGCAGCGGGTGCCAAAGGCCTCATCGTCACCGGCAAGACCGCTCAGGTAATCATCGGCATCTCGGTACCCCGCGTCAAAGAGCACTTTGATCGGATTATGGGACTCGAACCGGGTTTTGCATTCGCCGCCTCGCCTTCTCATGCCGCCGACGCCACCAAAAAGCATGGCAATGTCTGCTTCTTCGACATCGACGGTACGCTCGCCTGGCAAGATCCCAGACTTGCCCAGGAGCTTCCCGAGGGTGAGCGAGACCTCTCCCCCTATCCCAACGAGACGGTTGCACAGGCAATTCGCACGTTTGTCGCCAACGGCAACAAAGCCTTTATCTGTACGGGGCGCACCCTCAGCTGCATCCATCCCAAGCTGCTCGAGCTGCCGTGGGCAGGCGTCGTGTGCCTCGCGGGCGGTTACGCCGAACTCGAGGGGCGTATCGTGCGAAATGCAGCCATAAACCCTGGTCTGCTACAGCGCCTCGCCCCCTATCTCGAGCAATCGGGCGAGGTCATTCGCTTTGAGGGCATCGATCGCGTCGTGCGCATGAGTGCAGATGCCCCCGAGACGTACGGCTACGCACGCACCGTGGGCGACGCCGTCACGCAACTTGAGCACTACAACGCCTATAAAATTCTTATGTCCACACCACTTGCCAACCGCATCGCCCAAGATGAAGAGCTTGGACCTCTGCTCTGCCTCAACGAGCTCGAGCTCGAGGTCACAGAAATCTCGCCGCGCGAGTGCACCAAACGGGCCGGAATCAAGGCTGTGCTTGACGCCCTGGGACCAGACCACGGCACCGTATATGGCATTGGCGACGCGAGCAACGACATCGCCCTCATGGAGGCGGTCGATGTTGGCATCGCCATGGGCAACGCGCCGGACTTCCTCAAGGAAAAGGCCGACTACGTAACCGACAGCTTCGACCACGACGGCGTCGTCACCGCGCTCGAACACTTTGGGCTTATCTAGCCGAGCCCCTCACCGCGTTTGCGACCGCAAGACTCAATCGTCTTCAACCGCCGCGCTCGACGCCCCAATGTGGCAATATGTTGTCTGCATAATGCAACAGTGCAACCTAAGAAAGAATGCGAGAACCCGTGTCCAGTCCGTTTACCAGCTTTTTAGCCCAGCACTTTGACCAGATTAACGACTATCTGGCCACGTTTTTTGACGGACAGGCGACTTCCGCCGATATCGAGCGTTACCTGTATACCCCGCTCTCGGCATTTACGGCCAATGCCGGCAAGCGCCACCGCCCGCTCATCTGCATGCTCGCCGCGACCGCAGTGGGCGGTAGCTTTGAGAGCGCCCGCAGCGCCGCGGCAGCCATCGAGCACTTTCAGTCGGGCGCGCTGATCCACGACGACATCGCCGACAACGGCCAACTGCGCCGCGGCAAGCCCTGCATGCACCTTACCGAGGGCACGGGACTCGCCATCAACTGCGGCGATTTAGCGCTCACCATGGTCACCAAGACGGTTCTCGACGACCCCACGCTCGAGGCGGACGTGAAACTCCGCGTGCTCCACGAGCTCACCGAGATGATCGTCCGCACCATTGAGGGCCAGGCACTCGACTTGGGCTGGGTCCGCGATGGGCGCTTTGACATCTCGGTCGACGATTATCTGGACATGGCGACGCACAAGACCGCGTACTACAGCGGAGCCACGCCACTTGCCGCCGGAGCCATTATCGGCGGCGGCAGCGAGGAGCAGATTGAGGCGCTGCGCGCCTTTGGCCTGCACACGGGCCTTGCCTTCCAGATCCAAGATGATCTGCTCAACTTGATCGGCACCAAAGAGGCCGCCAACAAGGACTTCCGCACCGACATCACCGAGGGCAAGCACACGCTTGTCGCCGTGCACGCCCTGTCAGACGAGCGTTATCACGACGAGGTCGAGGCAATCCTTTCCTCGGGCACCGAGGACCCCGCGCAACTTGCACGTGCTGTGGAGATCTTCCAACAGACCGGCTCTATCGATTACGCCCACGCCTACGCGCTGGACCTGACCGCCAAAGCCAAGGCCGCCATCGAGGACGTTTCGCTCGACCAGCATGCACGCGAACTGTTCCTCTCCATGGCAGATTTCTTTGTGGAGCGACTCAACTAGCGGGGGTTGCAAAACCTGTCGGCAGCGCATTTGGGTACAAGTTGCTACACTGTTGAATGTATGTTTATGCATCTCTTTGCGTCGTCTATCCGACAGGCGCTCAAATAGTACGAATGATACGCCGAAAGGGGTTCGTTCATGGAACCTATTACAACGGGCATGCAGGGAGCAGCCGTCGAGGACGTGCAGTCCCGCCTTCTGCAGCTCGGCTATACAATCGATGACGCCGAGGTCTCCGACAAGCGCTTTGGCACCACCACCGAGCAGGCTGTTGGCACCTTTAGACTCGATAGCGGCCTTGCCGCTGGCTGTGCCGTCGATATCCCCTGTTGGAGCGCCCTGGTAGACGCCTCGTATAAGCTGGGCGACCGCACGCTCTATCTGCGCATGCCCAATTTCCATGGCGCCGACGTTCAGGCCCTGCAGCGCGCGCTCAACGTTTTGGGCTTTGCCTGCGGTGAGGACGACGGTTACTTTGGCCCGCACACCGAGGCCGCTCTGCAGCAGTTCCAGGAAAATGTTGGCCTGTTTGCCGATGGTATGGCGTTCCAGGATACCTACGCCTATATCAACCGCCTGCATCACGTGTGGGAGGGCAAGCCCTCGGTTACCGAAGCCGAGTCGCGCATCGGTTTTGCCCGCGCCGCCAACGTGCTCGAACGCTTCCAGATTGCCGTCATCGGTGAGGACCCCATCGCGCGTAGCGTTGCATCGCGCATGTGGAACATCGCCACGGCGACGACCGATAGCAGCGGCATGATGCTTTGCGATTCCGAGGTTCCGACCGACGTGGACCTGGTGCTCGAGATCGCAAGCGATGAGCTGCCCGCAGATGCAGCGCCGCGCGCCACGATCGCCCTTGCCGAGTGTCACAACCTGGCGCAGCGCATCCGCACCGCCAATGTCGCCGCGCAGCAAAAGCCCGCGCGCATCCGCATTGAGCTCACGGGCATGACGCGCTACAACGGAACCTTCACCGCAAGTGATGCGCAGACACTCGCCGTACGCCTGCTCGATGGCGTTTGCGATGCCCTCGCAGATTAGGTAAACTAAACGGGTTGCTTTTGGGCAACACCACACATTGGGACGTAGTTCAACGGTAGAACTCCGGTTTTTGGTGCCGGCTGTTGGGGGTTCGAATCCCTCCGTCCCAGCCAAAGAAACAAACCTCTCGAACGCATAGCCGATCGGGAGGTTTTTCTTGTGGGCAAGCGGAGGGATTCGAACCCGCAAGGGTGCGGAGCTGAGGAAACGCGAAGCGTTTTCCAGCGCAGCACGCAAGGAGCGAAGCGACGCAGCGGGGCGCGGCCGCCGACCAGGCGGACGCGGAATCCCTCCGTCCCATATCAGTCGAGAGCCCCCCGCATCTCGACTTTCCAGCCGAACCGGCACTTAGAGACGTTCCTAAAGTGCCGGCCATAACTTCTCGTCCTACAAGAGAAGTTATGGCCGAAACTTCTCGTGCAGGACGAGAAGTTGCAAAAGGTAGATTTTCAGGCATTTCCCAAAAAGCCACCTCCAAAAGAGCGGCGCCCCAAGCCCATTAGGACCAAGAGCGCCTTACATCAAGAAATATCAGCCCAGTTCCGAAAAGCGAGCCGTCTGCGACAACCAAGTAGCCGCCGGCCCCGGGAGAGCGGGGACACCGACTTAGGTTTATCGCGAGTTCCGCACGAACAGGAGGCCACTTAATGTGGCCTCCGTCGTGAGCAGGACTGTAGAGCAGGAAACCTAAGTCGGTGTCCCCGCTCTCCCGGGGCCGGCGGAACTAATTGTTCAGCATGCGGTCGAAGCTTCCCGAGTCGCCATCCCGATAGTCGGCGGTCATCAGAATCTCCTGCGGAATGCGTCCGCCCTCGCGCAGCACGTTGCGGAACTGTACGCGCGTGACCATGGGCAGATCCTTGATCGTCGCCGCCAGGTTCTGCGGCACACCCTGGTTGGCAGCCGCGGGCTCGCACTCTCCGCCGGCCTTCACGCGACGCTTGTGCTCGGCGAGCATGGCACGATACATGCCGGCATGCAGGCGAATCTCAACCACATTGGCGTTACGGGTCTGCTCGACAATGCGCGCACCTTCTCGATCGATATCGCCCACGTAGTAGACATAATTAAAGCGATAGCCGATCTCGGCCAGATAATCATCCAACGCATGCGAGACGCTCGCCTTGCAGCCACCGCCAAAGATCACGCCACCCACCTTGGTGCCAAAGAGCTTAGCGTGTTTGCGGCCGCGCAGGAGCTTGACGATCTCGTCATAGGTGTCCAGGTTCTCGACCATAATGAACGGCTTGTCGGCGCCCAGCGTAAAGAAACCCGTAAAGTGCACGGGGCGGTTAGGGGCGACCTTAATCGCCTGCATGCTGATGCCTTTTTCGGTCATACGCCGAATCAGGCGCTCGCCGTGCTTGCCGTCAAAGGCCTTCTCATCGTTAAAAATCTGGTAGGCGCGCTGGCGACGCGAAGCGACCGGCGTGTCGGCACCGCGATTCTGCTCAATCCAAGCCTGGATGATCGCAATCTCCTCGACAATCTTGCGGTTGGACATCTCGTTGTGCTGAGTGCGCTGCGGAGCCTTTTTGCCGTCCTTGCCCTCGACCTTAACAATTTGAGTCTGCTGCTCCTTAATCTTGGAGAGCGCCATTGGCGTAGGAACGACCTTGAGCAACTGTCTGCCCAGGACACGGGCCAGAGCAAACGCCGAAACCTCGCCATGAGCGGACGGCTCAGGCTGCTGGGCGGCCGCATCGTTTGCAGTCGGTTTGGGCTGCGTCTGGGATTTGCGCTTGGAATCTACCTGAGCTTTGCGCTCTTGCTTTGGCGCGGACGAGCTCTTTTGCGAACGTTCGGGCTTGTCCCCCTTCGCCGGCTGGCGCTTGGGCTGCTCCGCCGGGGCCTCAGCCTTCGCATCCTTGCTTTGCGTCGCTACCTTCTCGGCCACAGTCTCGGCATTTGAGCCACGGCCGCCACGGTGACGACGGCGGCGGGGCTTGCTCGAAGCGCTCTCCCCCGCCTGCTTATCAGCGGACTGTTGAGCTTTGACCTCGGTGTCAGCCGCAGAATGCGACTCGGAAGGTTGCTGCTCGCGAGCCACCGGCTCAACGGTTTTCTCGGTTTGTTCGGCCTTATCGGCCTGAGCGGTCGAAGCCGACTCGCCCTTCTCCTGTCGCTTTACGGGATACGCGCGTCCCGCAAAACCGCGACCGGGACGGCACGAACCCGGAGCCCTTTTGGCAGACTCCTCAACATCGTCTGCAACCTCGGAAGGCTCTTCAGCCTCATGCGCGACATCCTGCTGCGCAGCCTTAAAGTGAGCACCGCGACGACGCTTGGGCTCTTGGGCCTCCACGAGCTTTTGCTCCTTCGTGGGCTTCTGCGACTCGACAGCAACCTCGGTCTCAACAGCCTCGGTATCGAGCTCATCCTTTTGAGCCACGGCGCGACGGAAGCGCTCCTGCTGAGCGCGGCGCTGCGCATCGCGCTTGCCGCCCCCGCCAAAGCCGCCGCGACCCGCCTTGGCGGTAAAAGCGCGAACGACGTTCTCATCGAGCAGCTCATCGGTATCGATATGCTCGCGCGAAGCCGTTTCCACCGAAGCGGGCGCCTCGGCAACGTCCTCGACGGCCTCTTCGGCAACCTCGACGGGCTGCTCCTGGGCATCGTTAATCTCGGCATTAATGGTGTAAAAGGCAGGGCGGCCGTTAATGCCGCTGCCCTCGATCTTGGTAACGATCTTTGCCGCGATGAGCTCATCGCGCATCGCCTTGGTGTCACATTCCTTATCGACGGAGCGGAAAATCTGAGCCAGCGCGCTCGACTTGATCTTGAGTGCCTTGCGGCAGAGCAGGTCGTAGGCAACCAGCTTGGCGCGCTCGGCAGAAAGCGACGTCTGGCTGCTCAGACGCTCAGCCAGGGCATCGACATTGTTTTGGTTATCGGAATATACCGTCTTGGCCACGGGGCCCCTTTCATATGTACACATATACGTCTATATGGTACAACGCACGCCCTTATCCACGCAAAACATCTGCGAGAACACTCGGGCGTCGCCCGCTTTTGCATGAAAAAAGACCGGGCCCGCGCAGTCGCGGACCAGGTCTTTCCGAGTCATATGGATGGAACGGTTAGCTCATCAAGCTGACTAGGCCTTGGCAGCCTCGGCGTCGATGGGAGCCTCGGCGGCGGCAGTGCGGCCATACTCGGCCTTGCCCATCTCGGACCACTCGGGCTCCTCGTCGGGCATGGAACCGGCCTCCTTGCCGAAGAACTCCTTGAGGCAGTTGACGGCAACGATGAGGCCCAGGACCATCAGCAGGACGGCGAAGACGAGCTGCAGGCCCTTGGTAGCGGCGACGGAGACAGCGGCCGTGGTAGCGGTAGCCGGGATGGTGCCGAAGAAGCCGTAGGCCTGGACGGCGGTCATGCAGCCCATGGCGCTCTGGACCAGCGAGGTAAAGGTGCAGCAGAGCAGGAAGGCGACGGGCACGTAGAGCATCCAACCCTTGCGGCCGGTGCACTTGCAGAACACGGCGAGGGTGATCATGGTCATACCGCCGAGCAGCTGGTTAGAAGCACCAAAGAGCGGCCAGATATTGGCATAGCCACCAAAGGCGAGGGCGAGGCCAGGAAGCAGGGTAACGACCGTGGCGAACCAGGGGTTGCCGAGGACCTTCATGTAGCCGGCCTTGGACTCGATGGCCAGGGCGTCATTGGTCTGGGCAAAGAACTCGGAGAACGAGGTGCGAGCGATGCGGGCGACGGCATCGAGCGAGGTCAGGGCCAGAGCGGAGACGTTCATGGTCATGAAGACGGTTGCGAGCGTGCCGTCAACACCGAAGGCCTGCATACCGCGGGAGATGCCAGCGGCGAAGATCTGGAACGGGGTGGAAGCGACACCGGCGTTAAGGGCGCCGGTACCGGCGGTGTTCATGTCGGAGAACATGATGCCGGCGACGATGATGGCAAGGATGCCGACGAAGGACTCGACGATCATGGCGCCGTAACCGACCTTGACGGCGTCCTGCTCCTTCTCGACCTGCTTGGAGGAGGTGCCGGAAGAAACGAGGCTGTGGAAACCGGAGAGAGCACCGCAAGCGACGGAGACAAACAGGACCGGGAACATCATGCCGGAGGCAGTGGAGAAGCCGGTGAAGACCGGAGCGGTGATAGTGGCCTGACCGTTGACGCCCAGGACGACGATGCCGAGGACAGCGCAGGCAATCATGACGATCATCATGATGGAAGTGAGGTAGTCACGCGGGGTCTTGAGCATCTGGATGGGCATAGCGCCAGCGAAGACCAGGTAGACCATGACGACGGCAAACCACTGGAACTTATCCAGGTAGACCGGGAACTGCATACCGACGGCGAACATGAGAACCATGAGGACCACACCGGTGACGAACTCGGCGGCGCCGGTGAGGTTGAACTTCTTCTGGGCCCAACCAAAGGCGATAGCGACGAAGGTGAACAGGATGGAGATGGTGCCAGCGCAGCCAGCGGCATAGGACTTGGTGAAGTCGATGGCACCGGTAGCAGCACCAGAAGCGTCAACGGCCGGGGTGAACATGAACGTCTTGCAGACCATGTCGGTGAAAGCGGCGATAACGATGATGCAGAACAGCCAGCAGAACAGCAGGAACAGGCGACGGCCGGTCTTGCCGATGTACTTCTCGATGAGCTGAGCCAGGGACTTGCCGTTGTTCTTCATCGAGGCGTATAGGGCGCCAAAGTCGTGGACGGCGCCAAAGAAGATGCCGCCGACGAGGACCCAGAGCACGACGGGAAGCCAGCCAAAGGCCATGGCGACGATCGTACCCGTAACAGGGCCGGCACCGCAGATCGAGCTGAACTGGTGCGAGAACGCGGTGAAGGCGGAGACGGGTGAGAAGCTGTTGCCGTCCTTCATGCGCTTGGCCGGCGTGAGGGCCTCTTTGTCAACGCCCCACTTGTTGGCCAGCCATCGGCCATAGCCCAGATAGCCGCAGGCGAGCACCGCCGCGGCCACAACCATGAGCAAAACTCCGTTCATTACATTTCCTCCTCTAAAAAGAACTTCCCAGACATAAAAAATGAGGGCCGTCGGTTGCGCTCGACGGCCCTCATCTTCATCAGCCGCCCGTTATCGTACGGGCTAGCTGTATGTGCTAACCCGCATCAGATAATTACTACGCTGATAATGTTTAGCTGATGCGTGAACATGTCTAAGAAATCCTCTTCAATCATGATGTGAACGATCCGTGCGTGTTCACATCCCCCAGTGGTTGAAAAGGAGTATGAAACTTTAGTTACCTAAAGTCAACGCAAATATGTAATGAATTTTCCACTTTTTTGAATTTCTCGGTATAAAACGCCACTGACCTCGGACTTTACCCAACAAAAGTTTTTGCATGAGAATTGCCCCTGAGAGCCGCGGGAGCCGGGCGGCGCATGTGAACTTTCCTGCTCTACAGTCCTGCGCAAGACGGAAAGCACATTAAGTGCTTTCCTTTGCGTGCGGAACTCGCGATAAAGTTCATATGCGCCGCCCGGCCCCCGCGGCTCTCAGGGGCTCCCATCCCAAATGTGCGGAGCATAGCTCCGCACACCAACTTTTTCTTTCAGCTAAAGAACGCCGGAAATTCGACGCTGGCTTGTTGACCTTGCTGGACGCTGTCGACGCCAAACCAGCTCAGAAGCTATATCGATACAGAAAGGTCCCCGACCGGAGGGGCCGGATATAAGGTTTATCGCGAGTTCCGCACGCAAAGAAGGCCACTTAATGTGGCCTTCGTCTTGCGCAGGACTGTAGAGCAGGAAACCTTATATCCGGCCCCTCCGGTCGGGGACCGCACCCATACGACTACAGCGTCATGTTTGGATCGGCGTCGACGTCGAACGGCGAGATTTCACCTCGGTCGAATTTACGGCGAGCGACCTCCGCGATCATGGCGGCGTTATCGGTGCAGGCAGACAAGGGCGGCACCGTTACGCGGATCCCCTGACGCCCGAGCTTCTTGATCATCATCTCGCGCAGATGCGGATTGGCCGAGACGCCGCCACCGATGCAATACTCCTTGCACCCAGTGGCATACAGGGCGTTTTTGGCTTTCTTGTACTGCACGTCAAAGACCGCCGCCTCAAACGAGGCCGCTAGGTCGGGCAGGTGAATCGTGCGCCCGGCCTTGGTCTCCTGCTCGATGTAGAGCGTCACCGCCGTCTTGAGGCCCGAAAGCGAGAAGCGGTAGTCCCCTCTGCTGTTCAGCGCACGGGGGAAATCGATCGCCTTGGGGTTGCCCGTCTCGGCAAGTTTGGAGATGATGGGGCCTCCGGGATAGCCAAGGCCCAGTGCCTTTGCCACCTTGTCGAAGGCTTCGCCCACGGCGTCGTCCAGCGTCTCGCCAAGCACTTCGTAGTCGCCCCATGCCTTTACGTGC
This sequence comes from Collinsella sp. CLA-ER-H9, assembly GCF_040092295.1. Taxonomy (NCBI): domain Bacteria; kingdom Bacillati; phylum Actinomycetota; class Coriobacteriia; order Coriobacteriales; family Coriobacteriaceae; genus Collinsella; species Collinsella sp. CLA-ER-H9. The sequence continues at coordinate 6,529 of NZ_JBBNLV010000011.1, read as the reverse complement.
ACGAGCATGGTGTGCCCGCCCGAAACGAGCGTAAAGATAAACGGGGGCTTGAGGTCGGGCTGCGCCAACAGGTTGGCAAACAGGTGGCCCTCCAGATGATTGACGCACACCAGCGGTTTGCCGGCAGCATACGCAAAGCCCTTGGCAAAGGCGACACCCACCACCAGGGCACCCACCAGGCCAGGACCTTGCGTCACGCCCACGGCGGCAAGCTCACTTGGTGCAATGGCTCCGCCTGTAAGGCCCAGCGACGCTGCGGCGTCCTCGAGCGCCGCGTCCACGACGCTCACGATGACCTCAACGTGCTTGCGCGAGGCGATTTCGGGCACCACGCCGCCAAAGCGAGCATGAAAATCGATCTGCGTCGACACCTGGTTGGCCAGCATATTGCCGTCCGCATCGATAATTGCCACGGCCGTCTCGTCGCAGGAGCTCTCGATAGCGAGTACTAGGCGGCGACGCTCAATCTCGACACGTTCCTCGGCAGAGCGCTTGGGCGCGGGCAGCGGCCATACGCGTTGTTCGGCAGCCGTCGGCTCGGGCGAGGCATTGTCGAGAGGAAGCACCAGGGGCAGCGGCGCCGTCATGACGATGGCATCCTTGCCGGCACCGTAATAGCCACGGCGACGACCCGCCTCGGTAAAGCCCAGAGCGGCATAGAGCGCAATTGCGGCCTCGTGGCCGTCCTCAACCTCAAGCGAAGCCGTGGTGCAGCCGAGCATCTGCGCGTCATAGCTCACGTGCGACAGAAGCTTGCGGGCGATGCCCTCGCGGCGATGCGCCGGATCGACGGCAACGTCCATAATCTGCACGTCCCCGTCGACGACCATACCGCCGGCAAGACCCAGCAGACGGCCGTCGTCGTGCGCCACCCACCAGCTACGTGGCGCGGCAACGTCCTCGCCCAGCTCGGACAGGAACATGCCCGGCGTCCACGCCTCGTGTCCGGCGCCTTCAAAGCAGGCGGTCTCCAGTGCGCTCGCGCCCTCGGCATCCGCCGCGCCCATGGGGCGGAATTGCAGATGACGTCCGGCAAGCTCGTCGGCAACACCTGTCACCTCACTCTGCGCGCTCTCGGCAAGGCCCAGACGCTTGCGCTCGTTTTCCTCGGCGTCCGAAAGGCGCGTATAGATCGGCAAGACGCGAGCCGGATCGCCATCGCCTGCGGCGTGCGCCATCAGCAGGCCCTCGCCCGAGGGCCACCACAGGTCTCGCTCCACGCAGCGCGCCGTCTCATCCTCGCCCAGCAGTTTGCCATAACGCACGAGACCGTCACCAGTCAGCTGAACCTGATCCCAGTCCGCGGTCTGGCGCCACTCATCAAGCGCCACGGCGGCCTTGACCACGCGCTCGCGCTCAAACAGACGCTCGGGGCCCTCATCCCCCAGCACATAGAGCGCCGGGTACACCTCGCCGCGCATGGCATCGGCAAGAACACCAAGCTTGCCGCGCACGCCGGCCTTCCATGCCGTCCAGGCGCAAGCATCGAGCGTCGACACGCCCAGCAACGGCACATTGGCACCGTGCGCCAGACCCTTTGCGGTGGAGATGCCGATACGCACGCCCGTAAACGAGCCGGGACCGCGACCGACCACATAACAGCCGACATCGCTGCGATCCAGGCCGGCCTGCTTCAGTAGGTCATCAACAGTATTCACGAGCTCCACGTTGGCATGGCGGCGACACAGATGGTCCCCACTTACCAGCTTTGCCTCGCCTGTCTGCACGTCAATCCAGCTTGCCGCGCAGGCAAGCATGTCGGTCGATGTGTCGAGCGCCACCACCAGCGCGTTGTCGTTATGCAAGCTCATCTTGTACAGCCTTATCTATCAAATGGGAAAGCTCAATCGCGCGCTCGCCGTGTGCCTCGAGCGTTATCGTTCGCACGTCGCTGTCGTCCTCATCGCGCTTAAGCGTCACCGAAAGATACTCATCTGTCAGTTCATCCTGAAACTGCTCGCCCCATTCCAGCAGGCAAACACCCTCATAGCCCAGCACGTCAAAAATGCCCGTATCCTCAAGCTCGTAGGCATGCTCCAGGCGGTACAGATCAAAATGGAACAGCGGAATACGCCCTTGGTCATGAACGGCCATGAGTGCGAACGTAGGGCTTGTGACCATATGCTCATCGCCCAGAGCGCGCGAAACGCCCTTGGTAAAGTGGGTTTTGCCCACCCCGAGGCCGCCGGTCAAGATCAGCACATCGCCATCTTCTAGACACGGTGCGACCAGCTCGCCAAAATGCTCCGTATCGGCAGTACGGGCCGTTCTATAGGTACCTACCCCCAGGCGCTCCAGGGACATATACGCTCCTTATTATTATTCCGAGGCGGTCTCCGGCGCGGGGTGCCGCTCCAGATAGTCGCCAAGCATCTTAAAGTCTTCCTCCAGCAACTCCTGCCACGCCGGATTGCGCAGCGCCGCCGCAGGATGAAACGTCGGCATCACCACAAAGTGGCCCATCTGATGGAACCTGCCGCGCAGCTTGGTAATGCCGATCTCGGTCTTGAGCACAAAGTGCGTTGCGGGGTTACCGAGCGTCACGATGATATCGGGCCAGATGCTTCGAATCTGCTCGCGCAAAAACGGTGAGCAAGCCAGCACTTCCTCGGGACGCGGATTGCGGTTTCCCGGCGGGCGGCACTTAAGCACGTTGGCGATATAGACGTCCTCGCGCTTAAGACCTGCCAGGGACAAAATGCCGTTGAGGTCTTCACCCGCCGCCCCCACAAAAGGTTCGCCCTGCAAATCCTCGTTGCGACCCGGTGCTTCACCAATAAACATGACGCGAGCGTGGGGGTTTCCCACGCCAAACACGATGTTATGGCGCGACTGATAGAGCTGGCAGAGATGGCAGTCGCCTAAAACAGCCTCAATCTCCTCGAGTGCGACCTCACGTGGCGCCTGATGGGTATGGCCGGGAATGTGCATGACGCCCATAGCGGCTCCTACACGTAGACCTTGTCGAGACGCATGCCAAAGCCGCAGGCGACCTCGTAGTTAATCGTTCCGCGCAGTCGGGCCATCTCGTCCATAGTGATCTCGGCATCGCCATCGCGGCCGACAATAATCATCTCGTCACCATACTCGGCCTCGGGAATCTCGTGTGCCGGGTTGGACTGAATGGCGACCATAAACTGATCCATGCAGATATTGCCAACCTGACGCACGCGCTCGCCGCGATACAGCACATCCATACGATTGGAAAGCGTACGCGATAGGCCGTCGGCATAACCGATCGGCAGCGTGCAGATCTGAACGCGCGTACGCGGTACGCGGTAGGTAAAACCGTAGCCCACGCCCTCGCCCATCGCAGGGTGCGCCACGCGCGTCACGCGCGCATGAACGCTCATAACGGGATCGAGCTGCATCACACGGCTACTCAGCTCGCACGGCTGCATGCCATACAAGCCAACGCCGGCGCGAATCATATCAAAATGCATCGAGGGGTCGAGCATCGAGGACGGCGTGTTGGCGCAATGCACGATACCGCACTCAAAACCCGCATCCTTAATGGCCTGAACGGCCTCGGTAAAGCGCTGGCACTGCAGCTTGTAGTCCCAGCCCGAAGGTTCATCGGCCGTGGCGAAGTGCGTAAATACGCCGTCGCACTGAATACCGCGATGGAAATCAATACCGCGGACAAAGTCGAGCACCTGCGTGTAATGTACGCCGATGCGGTTCATGCCCGTCTCGATGGCGAGATGATACTTGCCCACCTTGCCCGCCGCGACGGCACATTCGCCATACGCAAGAGCAAAGTCGGACGTATAGACCGAGGGCATGATATCGAACTCGAGCAACGTCGGAATGGCCTCGATAGGCGGCTCGCTTAGGATAAGGACGGGTTTCGTAATCCCGCCCTGTCGGAGCTCAACGCCCTCGTTAACCGTCGCCACGGCAAACATGTCGGCGCCGGCCGAATACATAATCTTGGCGCACTCAACAGCTCCATGACCATAAGCGTCGGCTTTAACCACGCAGCACAGGCGCTGACGCGGATTCAGCAAATTCTTATAGGCCCTCGTGTTGCGGCGAAGCGCCCCGCGGTCGATCTCGACCCAGGACCAACGCGTCAAATCGGCTTTATTCATAATTAGTCATCCGACCCTTCGTCCGTGATTCCCAGATCATCGAGCGCATCCTTTGCCGCCAACTCCATGGCGGGACCGATCAAGTCGATAAGATCGGTCGCGATAACGCTCTTCTCGCCAAACTCCGTCGCCGCGGCAAAACCGGCATAGCTATGAAGCGCGACGGCATACGAGTACAGCAGCTCCCAGCGGTCCATCTCATCGCGCATGGTGGCTAGCGTGCCGGCCAGAATACCCGCAAGGACGTCACCCGAGCCAGCGGTCGCCAACGACGCCGGGCCAGAGAGCGGCAGCAGCACGCGCTCAACACCGCAAATGGCCGTCGTCGGGCCCTTAGCGATAACAACGAGGTTATCGGAACCGGCGGCCCAGACAACCTTTTGCGCGGCGGCAATCGCGGTTCCAAGGTCATTGACCTCATCACCGGCGACGAGACGCGAAAGCTCACGATAATGCGGCGTCATAACGAGCGGCTGCTCACGACGATACATCTCGGGATTACTGTCGATGCCATCGATTGCAATCTTGGCAAGGCAGTTGAGAGCATCGGCATCCAAGATAAGCGGTACGTCGAGCTCAAGCAGACCCGAAACCACCTGCATGGCACCGGCAGATGTCGTCATGCCGGGACCACACAGCACGCAGCTATATTTCTTGGCAATCTCACATACCGTCATGCGCGCAGCGGCACCAAAAGAACCGCGGGAATCAGATGGAATAGCAAAGACCGGAATCGAGGGGAGCGCCATGCGGATAAGGTTGGCACACGCATCCGGAGTCGCGACTGCCACATAGCCGGCGCCTGCACGGGCAGCGGACTTGGCAGCCATAATGGCCGCACCAGGATACTGCGCCGATCCGGCAACAATGAGCACCGAGCCGCGCGAGTACTTATCGATATTCGTAGGCAGCGGAGCAAAATAGTCCACAAGGTCACCGGGTTCCACGATCTCGGCAGCATGGTCGACATCGTCAATAACCTCATCAAGGCGGTCATACAGACCGCCGCAGACCAGATCGCCTGAATATTCGGGACCGTCAGCGCTGTATAAGCCGATCTTGGGAGCAATCATCGTCACCGTACGCTCGGCACGAATGCAGTCGTCATCCACCACACCCGTCTCGGCATTCAGGCCCGAAGGAACATCGATGGAGACAACGCGATCGGCATTTTCATTGACCGTGGGGATCCAGATTGAAAACGGCGCACGAAGATCACCATGAAAACCGGTACCAAAAATGGCATCGACTACAACATCAGCCTTATCAATCAGCACCTCCAGCTCATCACGAGAGGGGCCGACACACACATGCACGTCGCGACCAGCAGTACGACGGGCGACATGACGAGCGAGAGCGGCAGGGATCTCATCCGGCTCAACCGGAGAGACGATATCTACATCAACGCCCTTATGCGTCAGAATGTCAGCGGCAACCCAGCCATCTCCGCCATTGTTGCCAAAACCGACCAATACAAGAACGCGATCGGGGTTGAGCTTTAAAATCTCGTTGGCAGCAAATTCGCCCGCCAACTCCATGAGTTCGGCCTTCGAGGTACCCTCACGCTCGATAATATCTTCGAGGCGAACGACTTCCTCGGTACTCAAAACCGGTTTCATCTATGCTCCTAGCGTATCTTGCGGATCATCATCCAGATGTTCCGACAAAGCAGATTGTTGCAGCTGTTCGAGCTCGTCTAAGACAGAACGAGCCTCTTTAAATGTCTGAGCAACGCGCTCCTTCGTGCTCACCTTTTCTTCCTTGGGTTTAGGTCGAGCATCCTCGGTGATCGCAATGGCATTAGCAACAGCCAAGTCACCCGTCAGAGTAATAGAAAGAGCGACCTCGACAACGCCCAATTCCTGGGCGATTTCGAGAGCACGGCCCGAAAGCAGCGCTTTTGGCTTGCCGAGCTTATCGCGCGTTACGGAAACGTCTTTACGGCCAACGCCCTGGCTAAAACCCGTACCAAGCGCCTTAAGTACCGCCTCGCGAGAAGCAAAACGGCTGGCATAATGCGCGGCAGGACGAGACGAGGCATCGCAATACGCGCGCTCTTCATCGGTAAACACGCGCCGGGCAAACGCGGGTGTCTTCTCAAGGATTGATTTCATTCGGGAAATCTCGACGATATCAACGCCGATTCCGGCTTCGGCCATAATCACCTCCATGCTGCACAGACTATGACATTGTAGCCCGTTCGCAGAAGATGCGACAAACGAGGGTCAAAAACACAGCGAGAGTGGAGTGATGGCCCTATAAGCGCAAAAAAGGGGGAGGCCGCGAGGCCTCCCCCTTCTCAATCTCGATGGCGGCTCGGTGCCGTCCACCGGTCAGCGGCGCCCTGGCCTCCCACGGGCTGACCCCGCAGTACTCTCGGCGCGATGGGGCTTAGCTTCCGGGTTCGGAACGGGACCGGGCGTGCCCCCCATGCT
>NZ_JBBNLV010000010.1:0-60888 GCF_040092295.1 Collinsella sp. CLA-ER-H9 | reverse complement strand
CATCTCCACCGTTCCTTCAACTGGGAAAACGGCGCCCCCGGGCCCCAGGAGGGGCCGCGGGGGCGTTCGGCTAACTGCGGGAATGGCCTATTTGCTCAATGTGTTCGGCTGAGATCGGAAATCAACCATAAACCAAGAACCGCGCTATGCAGTACAATAGAGTCGTCGATGGGCAACGTCGTCAGTCGAGACACGATCGCGCTCCGCACCCCTCCGTCTACTCGGTGCGTTCCCGCCTCCTCCCCGAGGCGGGATGTCGGCATTTTTTCATGCACCGACAACCCAATAGCAAGCAGACAGACCGGACAGCATTGCACACGGGCAGCATCGCGCATCTCGGCAGGAAATGCAAAAAGGGACCCGTCCATTGCGGACGGATCCCTTAAAACAAGTGATCGTCAAACCGATTTACTCGGCGTCGGTCTCCTCGTCCTTCTTCTCGGAAGGCAGCGGGGTAACCTCGATCTCGACGCCCAGAGTCTCAGCAGCAGACTTCATGGACAGGGAGATACGACGACGGTCGAGGTCGATCTCCATGACCTTGACCTGAACCTTGTCGCCCACGTGGGTGACCTGAGAAGGCTGGTCGACGTGCTTGTTGGCCATCTCGGAGATGTGCACCAGGCCCTCGATGCCCTCGCCCAGGTCGACGAAAGCGCCGAACGGGACAAGCTTGGTCACAGTGCCCTCGACGATAGCGCCGACGGGGTACTTCTTGACCAGTGCGCGCCACGGATCCTCGGTGGTCTGCTTGAGACCCAGGGAGATGCGCTCGCGGTTGAGATCGACGTCGAGAACCTCGACCTCGACCTCCTGGCCAACCTTGACAACCTCGGAAGGATGGTTGACGTGGTTCCAGGAGAGCTCGGAAATGTGGATGAGGCCGTCGATACCGCCGAGGTCGACGAAGGCGCCGAAGTCGACGATGGAGGAAACGGTGCCCTGGAGACGCATGCCAGACTTGAGCTTGGACAGAATCTCGGAGCGCTCGGCCTTACGGGACTCCTCGAGCACGACGCGACGGGAGAGGACGACGTTGTTGCGGTTGCGGTCCATCTCGATGACGCGGGCCTCGATGCGGGTGCCCATGTAGGAGGTGAGGTCCTTGACACGACGGAGGTCGACGAGGGATGCGGGCAGGAAGCCACGCAGGCCGATGTCGAGGATCAGGCCGCCCTTGACAACCTCGATAACCTCGCCCTCGACGTTCTCGCCGGAGTTGAACTTCTCCTCGATGCGGTTCCAAGCACGCTCATACTCGGCACGCTTCTTGGACAGGACCAGACGACCGTCCTTGTCCTCCTTCTGGAGAACCAGAGCCTCGATGGGATCACCGAGTGCAACGATGTCTGCAGGGTTAGCGTCCTTGCGGATGGACAGCTCGCGGACCGGGATAACGCCCTCGGACTTGAATCCGATGTCAACGAGCACCTCGTCATGCTCGATCTTAACGACAGTGCCGTTAACGAGATCGCCCTCATCAAAGTCGGTAATCGTACCGTCGATGAGGTTGTTCATCTCCTCCTCGTTGACATCGTCAAGAGAGAAAATGGACGAGTTCTGAATCTCACTCAAAGGTGGACCCCTTTCGAACTACGGGGCCCCGATTGCTAGGACCTACAGAAGGGTGCGACAAGCACACAACGTTTAGGAACACTCGGGAGCCGACAGATACTAATGTGACGCTTATGCAATCACGTTCGTATAGGTTACGGGGAAATCATTTCGATTTCAAGCGTGAACTGCGATTTTTTACTCGTATGGAGACTTTTTCGCAATCTTGTGGACGACCGTCCCCATAAGTTGACGATAGGCAGTTAGGCATACGGCTTTGGGGTAAAGTATCCGGAGCAACGATTCTGGAACGATTTATCGAGAAAGGTGCCCGCGTGCTCAAAGCAGTCGTTTTCGATATGGACGAGACGCTTCTTAGCATCAACCTCAACGCGTTCATCCTTCGCTATTTTAAGGATGTCTCGTCGATGCTCGCGGATATCGGACGCCGCAGCCGCGGTGGCACGATGGCACGCCTCGGTACCATCCTGGTCGACCTCAACGCCAACCGCCGAAGCGGCACGGACAATCGTACCAATCTTGAGTTTTACCGCGCCGAGGTCGAGCGCCGATGCGGCATCTGCCTCTCCGATCCCCTCATCTACGAGGCGTTTACCTACTACGAGCGCGAAGTTCTTCCGTACAAGAACGACGATATCATTAACGCCCACGCCATGCCGGGCGCACACGCCGCGCTCCAGGCCGTACAGGACGCAGGGCTGCGTTGCGCGCTCTTTACCAACCCCAGCTTTCCCCAGGGGGCCATCGAGTGCCGCATGGGTTGGGGCGACCTGGCTGACGCTCCCTTTGAGCTCGTCACGCACATGGGAAACGCCACCCGCTGCAAGCCTGATGCCACCTATTATCTTGAACAGCTTCAGGTGATGGGGCTCAAGCCGCACGAGGTCCTTATGGTGGGCAACGATCCCAAGCGCGACTTCCCGTCCCCCGATTGTGGCATCCAAACCGCCTTTGTGGGCCAGGGCAAGCCCAGCCGAGCCACCTGGCGCGGAACCATGGAAGACTTCGCCCGCGACTTCAACGCCGTAATCGAAGCCTTCTACGAACACCAAGTAGCCGACGAACTGTCATAGGACCCCTCGCTCCAAACAAAATAGCGCCGCAGGTTGAGCATAAGTCAGCGAAAACGCCCCTAAGCGAGCAATGTGCCTTGAAAGAGGAGGGCATAGGCCTTCTGGCCATGCCCGACGATTGAAAGGTAGATTGCCGCTTAGGGGCGTTTGCAGCGTCGACTGGTTACGCGGTTTGGTAAAACCGCGTAACTAACAGACTTGGGTTTTGCCGATCATGATGTTGAGGATTTCGACGTCGGTATCCTTCATGCCCACGCGGCCCACGTAGCCCATGCTGGCGATTGTCTGCTCGACGGTATCCTGGATCAAGCCCTCGCCGGCACGGAAGCCGCGGCCCTGCATGGCCATATCATGGCCCAGAATCGCCGCATCGACGGCAGCGGAAATCTTGGCGGCACAGCTTGCCTTGGCGCCATCGCACACGATGCCGCCCACGTTGCCGAGCGTGTTCGAAACCGTCGCGCCAATTTGCTCGCGCGTGCCACCGCACAGCCAGGTAATCGCGGCGCCGGCGCCGCACGCGGCGCAAATAGCACCGCAAAACGCCGAGAGCGCACCGATATAGCTCTTGATATGCACGGCGATAAGATCGGACAGCATCACGGCGCGCACCAGGCGATCGTGGTCGCAGCGCAGGTACTCGGCATACTCCATAACGGGCAATGCACAGGTAATGCCCTGGTTGCCCGAACCGCACACAATGGCGACCGGCAGCGCGCAGCCGTTCATGCGGGCGTCGGACCCGGCGGCTGCACGGGCACGGGCACGGCAGGCGACGTCATCGGCACGAGCACCCAGCAGCGTACGGCCCACTTCGGCACCCCAAGCGTGCGCCAGGCCCTCGGCGCTGATCGCGCCGTTCAGCTCAATCTGACGCTCAACGGCAGCGCGGGCGCCCTCAATGTCGCCGTCCTCGATAAAGTCGATGATTGACTCAATCGACATGGGCGTATCGGCGTTATCCGCCGCGCGCTCGGCCACCACGCGCTCGGCGCAGGCGGCACACTCCCCCGCCGGCTTGCCGCATACCGGAATACCGTCGAGCGTATGGCACGTGACATTGGTGTGGTGGTCGGTAATCTCGACGACCGCGGTATGGCCCCCGGCCGTGGCAGTCACCTTGATGTAGAGGTTGGGCACACCCTCGACAAGCGACACATCGCTGTAGCCGGCGTCAGCGAGGAGCTCGGCCACGCGCGCACGGTCTTTATCGTCAACGCTCTCGAGCACCTCGAGCGCGCTCTTGGCGTCGCCGCCCACGGCACCCAGCACGGCCGCCGCTTCAATACCGTGCATGCCGCCCGAGTTGGGCACGGTCACGCTCTTAACGTTCTTGATGATGTTGCCCGAGCAGGCAACGTCCATATGATCGGGTTCGCAACCGAGCGTCTGGCTCGCCAACGCCGCTGCATAGGCAACGGCAATGGGCTCGGTGCAGCCGAGTGCGCAGACAAGCTCGCGGTTCAAAACATCGCAAAACGCGGTATCGCGAAGGGAATCGGCAGGCATAGGTATCTCCTACTTATATAACGGGCTGGGCTCTCATTAATAGTTAGCTCTTTTATTTGATAACAATGCATCAAAAACCGCAACCCAGGTTCCGGTAGACGGCGTTCAGGCGCAAACTGGCGGCATTCATTCATGAGAAGCCGGTCTTGTTGCATGCTAAAGCATTTGAACAAATAACGCCCGAGCGTTTACGCAAAAGTCGCGCTATCATGCAGTTGAAAGCGGTAAACACCTTTAGCATTTGCGCCGCACAGAACAGAGAGGAACCATCTATGAAGATCGGTATCGGTAACGATCACGCCGCCGTCGAGCTCAAGAACATCATCTCCGAGCACCTGAAGGAGCGCGGCTGCGAGGTCGTGAACTTTGGCACCGACACCTCCGCGAGCTTCGACTACCCCATCGCCGGCTACAAGGTGGGTAAGGCCGTTGCCAACGGCGATGTCGACCTAGGCATCCTGATCTGTGGCACCGGTGTCGGGATTAGCCTGGCTGCCAACAAGGTCGAGGGCGTACGCGCCGTCGTGTGCTCCGAGCCCTTCAGCGCCAAGCTATCGCGCATGCACAACAATACCAACGTGCTCGCCTTTGGTGCTCGCGTCGTGGGCTCCGAGCTCGCCAAGATGATTGTCGATGAGTGGCTCGACGCCGAGTTTGAGGGCGGCCGCCACGAGCGTCGCGTCAATCTCCTCAACGAGATCGACCACACGCGCGGCCTCAAGGTCGTCGACGAGGCCTAAAGACCTACAAAGCCATACGCTAACGCCAGCCCCCGTCCGGAACACACATCCGGACGGGGGCTCTTTAGTAGATTTCTAGGCGTTTACCAAAAATCTACTGGAATAAAAAGGGCGCCGCGGATGGAGTTCCGCGGCGCCAAAGCCACACGCTAACAGCTTTAAGGAGTCAAAGCTGGTTTAGCCAAAGAAGCGCTTGATCTCGATCTCGGCGTTCTCCAGGCAGTCGGAGCCATGAATCACGTTGGCGTTGACATCGACAGCGAAGTCGCCACGAATGGTGCCGGGGGCAGCATCAAGCGGGTTGGTAGCGCCCATAAGGGTGCGCATCTTGGAGACAGCGGAGAGACCGGAAACGACCATCTTGACGACCGGACCGCTCGTCATAAAGTCACAGAGACCGCCAAAGAAGGGCTTATCGGCCAGATGGGCGTAGTGCTCCTCGACGGTAGCGCGCTCGAGCGTGGTCATCTCCATGCGCTCGATGACAAGGCCGCTACGCTCAATGCGAGCAACGATCTCGCCGATCTTGCGATCGCGCACGGCGTCGGGCTTAATCATGATGAAGGTCTTCTCGATAGCCATAAGGTAGCCTTTCAAGTAGGTTCGCGCGTGCCCAAGTCCCATTCCGGCACCCGCCTGGACTGCATCGTAACAGAGTTTTAGCTGCAGTTAAACAAAAAGCTGATTTTTGAAACGCTACAATTTATTAAAACGTTCCATATGTGTCACTTCTGTTTCAAAACCCGATTAGAGTACCATCCGACCGCGCATCAACCGCATCGAACCGAGCGGACGGTCGATTGCCTCCCGTGAACGTACCCCCTTCACAACCTGCCCAAAGGTCCTACAGAAGTTCTCGACAAGCCCTTTCCCCATTGCAACAAAATACGGACGTCCGCAGCAGCAGACGCCCGTAAAAGCAACAACGATTTATCAATACATGGCCAAAACGCTTCAGCCAAACCCTTACTTTGCCCCGTGGCCCATCTCGACGACCTTAGTCAGCGATCCAAACACACCTTCGTCGGCAACGAGTTGCGCCTCGGCGCGCTGCAGCTGTACGGCAACGGCAGCAGGAGCAGTGCCGCCCTCGGTCGTGCGCGCAGCGACAATCGACGGGATGTCGAGCGCCTCGGTAATATCGTGCTCAAAGAGCGGGCTTGCCTCATGGAACACCTCAAACGGCAGGTCCTCAAGATTGCAGCCGCGCTTCTCGCACATCAGGACCAGATGGCCCACCACGGCATGTGCCTCGCGGAACGGCAGACCACGCTTGGCCAGGTAATCGGCAACATCAGTAGCGGCAAGGTGCCCCACGCCGCACTCGCGCGCCATGGCATCCTCGTTGACGGTCCAGGTCGAAATCATGCCGGACATAACGGACAGGCACTGCATGAGCGTATGGGCGGTATCGAGCACGCCCTCCTTGTCTTCCTGCAAGTCCTTGTTATAAGCGAGCGGCAGGCCCTTCATGGTCACGAGCAGCTGCACCAGGTTGCCATAGACTCGGCCGCTCTTGCCGCGGATAAGCTCGGCAAAGTCGGGGTTCTTCTTCTGCGGCATGATGGACGAGCCCGTGGAGTAGGAGTCGGAAAGCGTGATAAAGCCAAATTCGGAGCTCGACCACAGCACGATCTCCTCGGAAAGACGCGACAGGTGCATGGCCATGACGGAGCCGGCGTAATGCAGGTCGAGGAGGAAATCACGGTCAGAAACGGCATCGAGCGAGTTGGGAATCACGCCCGCAAAGCCAAGTTCGGCAGCCGTCATCTGGCGATCGAGCGGATAGCTCGTACCGGCAAGCGCGGCAGCGCCCAGCGGGCAGTTGTCGGCGGCATCAAAGGCGGCCTGCAGGCGTGTAAAGTCGCGCGCGAACATCCAGGAATACGCCAGCAGATGGTGCGACAGCAGCACGGGCTGAGCGTGCTGCATGTGCGTGTAGCCCGGCAGAATCACCTTGTGGTACTTCTTGGCCGCATCCACCAGCACGTGACGCAGCTCAAGATTGGCCTCCATAAGCTCCTTGGCCAGCGCCTTGACGCCCAGGCGCGTATCGGTCGCCACCTGGTCGTTGCGCGAACGCCCGGTATGCAGGCGCTTGCCCGCCTCGCCGATGCGACGCGTCAGCTCGCTCTCGATGGACATATGAATGTCCTCGTCGTTGATGTCGAAGGTGAAGTTGCCGGCATCGATATCCTGTTCGATTCCGGTCAGGCCCTCGGCAATCGCCTGCTCGTCCTCGGCGCTGATAATGCCCTGGGCCGCCAGCATCTTGGCATGTGCCTTAGATCCGGCGATATCCTGCTTATAGAGATGTTTGTCGACCGGCAGCGACGCGCCAAACTCCTGCGTGACCTCGGCCACGCCCGCCTCAAAACGACCGCCCCAAAGAGCCATAGAACCGTCCCCTTTCATCAAATACCAAAAACATGCGCCCAAAGCAATGCGCCCTGTCGCTAAAGCGATTTTTCAACCGCTAGTTTTACACATTCCCCGCCGTGCGCGGGATCATGTAGCTAATTTGCAAAGAAGTGACGCGCCATGCACTTGGCGCCCAACGTCTCCCTCCGGATGTTGCCCTGCGAATCGTCGATCCAGGCCTTCAGGCTCATAGGAACGTCCTCGACCTTTGCAGCATCGAACACGGGCGCGAGGACAAGTAAGGCATGCGCGATAGCATCGAACATAATGGATACTCCTCATATATATAGGCGCAGAGCCGCCAAATTGATAGAAGGAGCCCCGCCGGACAACCCCGGCGGGGCTCGGACTCAGCCGCAGTCGCGGCATCATATATGCGGGCGGAACGTAGGGGCCACCGATGTTAAGAAGTGTCAGCAAGCATAACGAAAGGTAGGGACCCCGTGCGCCCGTTATGTATCACGCGGATGGGCCGCGCGGATACCAAGGAAAGGAAGACTTAAGCCTGGGCGGCAGCAGAGCTGGGACCCTGGACCTTAGCCCACGTCTTGAGCGACAAGGTATCGATCTCGATAAAGCCGGCGCTGGCTTTCTCGTCAAACGTGGTGTCGCGGTCGTAGGTGGCCAGGCCGTAGTCATACAGGCTAAACGGGCTCTTGCGGCCAACGACATGGCAATTGCCCTTAAAGAACTTCAGACGGACGGTGCCGGTCACGAACTTCTGGGTATCGGCCATAAAGGCGTCGAGCGCGTTTTTGAGTGGGCTGTACCACTGGCCGTTGTACACGGCGGTGGCCCAATCCTGCTCGAGCTTAATCTTAGTCTTGAGCAGGTCGCCCTCAACGCAAATGTCCTCGAGTGCCTTATGGGCGGTAATGAGCGTCAGGGCGCCGGGAACCTCATAGCACTCGCGGCTCTTGAGGCCCACCAGACGATCCTCAACCAGGTCGAGACGGCCAAAGCCGTTGTCGCCCGAAATCTTGTTGAGGGCGATGACGATCTCGGAGAGTTTCATCTTCTTGCCGTCGACGGCGACGGGCTTGCCGACCTCAAACTCAATCTCGGTATACGTCGGGGTGTCGGGCGTGTCCTCGGGATTCTTGGTCATAACCCAGGCGTCGTCGAGCGGCTCATTCCAGGGGTCCTCCAGGTGGCCACACTCAATGGCACGACCCCACAGGTTGTCGTCGATGGAATAGGGGTTGTCGTTGGCACCCTCGGGAACCGGCACGTTGTGGGCGTGGGCATAGGCGACCTCGTCGGGACGGCACTTCAGATCCCACTCGCGAACGGGGGCGATAACCTTAAGCTCGGGGTCGAGGGCCTTGACCGCAGCCTCAAAACGAACCTGGTCGTTACCCTTGCCGGTGCAGCCGTGGGCGACGTAGGTCGCGCCAAACCCGTGAGCGACCTCGACAAGCTTCTTGGCGAGCAGCGGGCGAGACAGAGCGGAGAGCAGCGGGTACTTGTTCTCGTACATGGAATTTGCGGCGATGGCCTTAGTCAGGAACTCATCGGAGAACTCGTCGCGCAGGTCGAGCACCTGGCAATCGAGAACGCCCAGGTCGAGAGCCTTCTGCTTCTTGGCATCCAGGCCGGTCTCCTCCTGGCCCACGTTGCCGCAGACGCAAACGACATCGAGATTTTTCTCGTCCTGGAGCCATTTGACACATACGGATGTATCAAGACCACCGGAATATGCGAGAACGACTTTTTCCTTGCTCATGGCTGTTTCCTTTCGCCCTTGGTAGCTAGTTAGAACATCGGTCAGTTGCAAGTCATTTCAAGGTCATATACCGTGCAATATCAGGTTAAATAGCAAAAATCAGCACATACATGCCCTAGAAACATGCAGCAATGTCGTGCTAAAACCCAACGACCTCAAAATGACTCTGTTGAGGCAATTCGCCCCATGCGGACAGAGACGATTGTTATCGTCGTCGGGAAATTGCGCGCTGGCGTCGGATGGCATTGTCTGCAGTAGTGATGATCTTTACGAACTGCATCTGCCTCTCCTTTCACCTATCGCCGGGCGCAATTCTTATATCGTAAACGGTACCTTTTCCTCGGTAAACGGTTGTTTTTCCGTCTCCGTTTTCGATGGTCGCTATATTACGCTAAAGTGCCTGCTGTACAAGCGACAAATTCATATTTCTGAAAAGTTTTTTCATTACTTTGTGAATGAAGATGCAAACGCGCGCCAATCCTGCGAAAATACGCCTGACTACGAGTTGATGGTTATAACGTCTGAAACAATTTCGAAACGAAAGGCTCGCTTTTATGCAAACTTACGAATCGGACGCCAATATCGGAAACATTAAGCTCATCGCCGTCGACATGGACAAGACACTGCTGACCGACGAGCGCGTGCTGCCGCAAGGCCTTGACGAACGCCTGGACAAGCTCGCCGAAGCCGGCATCGTATTCTGCCCCGCCAGCGGACGTCCCGCCCCCAAGCTCGAAGAGATGTTCGAGGGCATCAAGAACCGCCTCGCCTTTTGTCCCGACAACGGCGCATGCGTGATCTATCGTGGCAGCTATATCTATAAGAGCATTATCGACGTGGAGCTGTACCAGCAGGTCTTGAGCCGCGCCTCGGAGGATCCTCGCGCTGTCCCCGTCCTGTGCTGCTTTGACGAGTTCTACGTGCTTGCCCGCGACCATCAATACCACGACGAGATCAGCGTCTACTACAACACAATCAACTACGTCGACAGCTTTGAGGGCATTGATATCGAGTCCAACAAGATCTCGATCTTCTTCCCCGCCTACGATGCCGAGCCCGCATTCCGCGAGACCTATAGCCCCGAGTTCTCGGACAAGCTCTACGTCACCAACGCCGGGCGCGAGTGGATCGACTTCATGAACTTGGGCGTCGACAAGGGCGCCGGCGTCGCGCACCTGTGCGAGCACCTGGACATCGATATCGCCGACGCCGCCGCCGTGGGCGATACGTACAACGATATCCCCATGCTGGAGCGCGTCGGACATAGCTTTATCGTGGACAATGCCGAGGAGCACATGAACGCGCATGCCAAATGGCGCATTCCGAGCAACAACGACGGGGGCGTACTGACGCTCATCGACGCCATCTTGGCGGCTCGTTAACGTGGCTCGTCGGACCTGGCCGGGCGAGGCGGGTAAGTTTTTCGCTCGGTCAGGTCCTGGGCTCGCTCGGAAAGCACATTAAGTGCTTTCCGGCTCGTGCGGAATCTACGAAAAACTTACCCGCCTCGCCCGGCCAGGTCCTGCGGTGACTTGCTTGCCGCCAAGATAGCGTCTTGGCGCCTAGATACTTTGGCTGAATTTAATTGAATGAAGGGGGGCTCCTTGTTGGCAAGGAGCCCCCCTTCTGGTTTTGATTACTTTGGGATTGTGGGTGTGCCCTTATTTGGCGTCTGCCCAGGTTACTCCAGTCGAAGCTTCGGCGATTAGGGGTACGCGTAGGTCTACTACGTGCTCCATGACGTCGCGGACCATAGCTGTGAGGCGCTCGACTTCGTTGATGGGGCACTCAAAGTCCAGTTCGTCGTGCACCTGCAAGATCATGTGGGCGGCAAAGCCTTCTTCTTCCAGACGGCGGCTCACGCGGGCCATCGCAATCTTGATGATGTCGGCGGCTGTGCCCTGCATGGGGTGGTTCATTGCCGTGCGCTCGCCAAAGCCGCGGAGTTGCGGGTTTTTGGCCTTGAGCTCCGGAATGTGGCGACGGCGGCCGTACATGGTCTCGGCGTAGCCCGTCTGCTTGGCACGTACCACCACGTTGTCTAGGAACGTGCGCACGCCCGGGTAGGCCTCGTAGTAGCGGTCGATCATGTCGCGCGCCTCGGCCATCGAGATATGCAGCGACTGCGACAGACCATAAGCCTGCTGACCATACACGATGCCAAAGTTCACGGCCTTGGCGCGACTGCGCAAGTCGGGCGTTACCTCGGACACCGGCACGCCAAACACGCGCGCGGCCGTCTCGGCATGGAAGTCCTCGCCCTCGTTAAAGGCGCGCACCAGGTGCTCGTCACCCGAGAGATGTGCCAGCAGACGCAGCTCGATCTGCGAGTAGTCCACCGCCAAAAAGACGCTGCCCTCGCCTGCCGAAAACGCCGTCTTGACGGTACGGCCCAGCTCCGAGCGCGTCGGGATGTTCTGCAGGTTCGGGTCGCTCGAGGACAGGCGTCCCGTTGCCGTGATGGTCTGGTTGTACGTGGTGTGCACGCGACCGTCACCGCGGCGCAGCGGGCCCAGCGTGTCCAGATAGGTGGACTTGATCTTGGACTTCTCACGCCAGTCCAAGATCAGACGCACGATTTCGTGGTCACGGGCAAGGTCGCTCAACACCTTGGCGTTGGTCGAATAGTAGCCGCGCTTGGTCTTTTTGAGGCCTTTGGTCGGAAGCCCCATAACGTCAAACAGCACATGTGAGAGCTGCATGGGACTACCGATGTTAAACGTCTCATCACCCGCCAGATCGCGAATGCTGCGCTCGACCTCGGTAATCTGGGTCGCCAGGCCCTCGGACAGATTGCGCAGGCGGTCGGGATCCACGAGCATGCCCGCGCGCTCCATCTTGGCAAGCACCGGCACGAGCGGCATCTCGATGCCGTCGAACACGTTGGCGGCGTTCTCGCGGGCCATGCGGTCGCGCAGCGGTGCGACCAGCGCCAGCGTCAAGGCCGCCGTGCGAGCGGCGGGCGCCGGAGCGTCCTCGCCGGCACCCTCTGCACCGCGCGCCGCGGGCAGCGCCATCTGCAGATAGGTATCGGCCAGATACGCCTCGTCAAACTCGGAGCGGTCGGAATCCAACAGGTAGGCGGCGACCACGGTGTCGAAGATGCGCATGGAATCGACTGTCAGCGGATCCATGAGCTCGGACTCGGAAGAATCGATGGGCGAAAGCTCGTGCAGCAGCGCCTTCATGTCCGGGCTCGCCACGCGGCCCTCCATAAACAGGCGCGCAAGCACGCCGGCAATGACGCCGTGGGCGAAGTTGAAGCCATCGACTACGGCAGTGGTACCGCCGTCGCCCTCCTCAAGCGCAAGCAGCCCCTTGGACGTCGCCAGCCACAGCGTACGCGTCAGGCCAAAGAGCGCACCCTCCTCCTTGTCATCGTCCACCACGGCGGCAATCCACTCGCCCGCCTCGATCGCACGAGTAACCTCGGCGGCAACGGCAGCGAGCGCCTCGGCATCGCCGGCGGCAGCGCGCATAACGGGGGGAATCTCAAACGCGCTGGCGGTGACCGCAGCCCCACCCTCGCCACCAATCAATGACAAGAAACGGTTCTGCATGGCCGTAATGCCGAGTGCTCCCAGTGCCGCGGACACTTCATCGGCAGAAAACGCCGGGAAGGACGTTTCGTCAAAGTCGAGCTCGACAGGCGCATCGGTGCGAATGGTTGCGACCTTGCGGCTCAGCAGCGCATCGTCGATATGCGCACGCAGGTTCTCGCCCATCTTGCCCTTGACCTCGTCAGCATGCGCGATGACCTCGTCCAAGCTGCCGTACTGCGCAATAAGCGCGCTCGCCTTTTTGGGGCCGATGCCCGGCACACCGGGGATGTTATCGGACGTGTCGCCCTTCAGGCCGTAAAAATCGGGCACGAGCGCAGGCGTAATGCCGTGATACAGGTCATCCACGCTCTCGGGCGTCATGATCGCCACGTCGGACAGGCCCTTGCGGGTCGAGACCACGTTGACGTGCTCGGTCACGAGCTGATACATGTCTCGGTCGCCGGTCACCAGCAGCATGTCGCAGCCGGCCTCCTCGCCCAGGCGAGCCATGGTACCCAGGATATCGTCGCCTTCCCAGCCCTCGGACTGCAGAATCGGCACGTTGAGCGCACCGAGCAGCTCCTTGATCATCGGAAACTGCGCGTGCAGATCGGGGTCCATGGGAGGGCGCTGCGCCTTATACTGCGGCAGCATCTCCATGCGCACGCGTGGCTTGCCCTTGTCAAACGCCACGACCACACCGTCGGGGTTAAAGGCATCGATCATCTTGAGAAACATGTTCAGAAAGCCAAAGATCGCGTTGGTGGGGCGACCGTCCGGCGCGTTCATGGTCGGCGGCACGGCGTGGAAGGCGCGGTGCATGAGCGAGTTGCCGTCAATAACGGCAAAGGTGCGGCGCTTGTCAGACATATTGAATACCTCGCTTTGGGCTGGGCACGGTTTGCTCACACCAGTTTACACGCTCCCTGCCCCGCGGCCACAGCACATCAAGCTCCCCTGCCACCGTGAGCCCGCGCGTGATACGATGGCTCACGGTACATCAACCAGCACGATCGATCCGAAAGGAGCCTGCGTCATGGAGCGTCCCTGCGCATGGAAAAAGTACACGCCACAGCAAGTCGAGGAGCTCGAGGAGCTTTGCCGCGGCTATAAGCAGTTTTTGAGCGAGAACAAGACCGAGCGCCTGTGCGTCAAAACCGGCATCAAGATGGCCGAGGAGGCGGGCTACGTCAATCTGGAGACCGTGATTGCCGAGGGCCGCGAGCTCAAGGCAGGCGACAAGGTGTACGCCGCCAACCACGGCAAGGACCTTATGCTCGTCAACCTTGGCACCGCCCCGCTCGAGCAGGGCTTTAACATCCTGGGCGCCCACGTGGACTCGCCGCGCCTGGACCTTAAGCAGAATCCCGCCTTCGAGGCCGGCGACATGGCCTACCTCGACACGCACTACTACGGTGGCGTCAAGAGCTACCACTGGGTGGCCTCCCCGCTCGCACTCGTGGGCGTCATCTGCAAAAAGGACGGCACCACCGTCGACATCAACATCGGCGACAAGGCGGACGACCCGGTCTTTACCATCTCCGACCTGCTGATCCACCTCTCGAGCGAGCAGATGTCCAAGCCCGCCAAGGACGCCGTCGACGCCGAGATTCTCGACGTGATCGTGGGCGGCCGTCCCGTCAAGTTTGACGAGGACGACAAGGACGCCCCCAAGGAGCCCGTCAAGCAGATGTTCCTGGACATCCTCAAGGAGCAGTACGACGTCGAGGAGGAGGACTTCCTCTCCGCCGAGATCGAGGTCGTGCCCGCCGGCCCCGCCCGCGACATGGGCCTCGACCGCTCCATGATTTTGGGCTATGGCCACGACGACCGCGTCTGCGCCTACCCCTCCATGCTCGCCCAGATCAATGTGGCCAATGTCGAGCGCACGAGCATCACACTCATCGTCGATAAGGAGGAGATCGGCTCCGTAGGTGCCACCGGCATGACGAGCCGTTTCTTCGAGAACACCGTCGCCGAGATCATGACGCTCGCCGGCGAGGATAGCCCGCTGACCCTACGCCGCGCACTCGCCCGCAGCCGCATGCTCTCCTCCGACGTGTCTGCCGGCTTCGACCCGGGCTATGCCGGCAAGTTCGAAACCAAGAACGCCGCCTTTATGGGTCGTGGCCTGTGCTTTAACAAGTACACGGGCAGCCGCGGCAAGGGCGGTTCAAACGACGCCGACGCCGAGTACGTGGCCCTCGTCCGCGACATCATGGACGAGGCCGGCGTGGACTTCCAGACCTGCGAGCTCGGCCGCGTCAACGCGGGCGGCGGCGGCACCATCGCCTACATCATGGCCAAGTACGGCATGAACGTCATCGACTCCGGCGTTGCCGTCCTGTCCATGCACGCCCTGTGGGAGGTCGCCAACAAGGCCGACATCTACGAGGCCTACCGCGGCTACAAGGCCTTTATCGAGCGAGCCTAACCAACCCTTCATCAGTTGCGGTGAAATACGGACTAAACTGGCCCATAAACGGCCAAAACTGACTGTATTCCACCGCAACTTCCTTCTTTGGCAGAGGAGCGTCCATGCTGCAGGTCATCATTTCGCCCGCCAAGCAGATGCGCGCGGCCCAAGATGCTTTTGAAGTCCTGGGCGTTCCACCTTTTGTGCACGAGGCGGCTCGCCTCCACCGCGCGCTGCTAGATATCGAACGAAATGAAGGTAGCGGCGGCCTGCAGGCGCTATGGAACGTGAGCGACAAACTGCTGGGGCCTTGTCTCAACACCCTGCATGAGTTCGGGCCCATCCTGAAAAACGGCGATCTCGACAATCCCGCACTCGCCCGTCACCTCTCCCCTGCCGTCATGTCCTACCACGGCATCCAATACCAAAGCATGGCGCCCGAGGTCATGGATGCCGCACAGCTCGACTGGCTGCAAAGCCATCTCTGGATCCTCTCGGGACTCTATGGATGCGTGCGCCCCTTCCACGGCGTGTCGCCCTATCGGCTCGAAATGGGAGCGAAGCTCTCCGTCGACGATGCCCGAGACCTCTATGCGTTTTGGGGCGACAAACTTGCATGCGCCATTGCGCCGACCGACTCCAACACCACGGTCGTCAACCTTGCCAGCGTGGAGTACGCCAAGGCCGTTCTACCCCATCTCGCAGGCGACGCCACAACCGTCACTTGTCTCTTTGGCGAAGGTGTCCGCAACGGCAAGCCCATCCAGCGATCGACCGCCAGCAAAAAGGCACGCGGCTCCATGGTGCGCTGGATGGCAGAAAACAAGCTCGAGGATGTAAGCGGGCTCACCGCGTTCGACGTTGGCTATCGTCACCTTCCCGAGCTTTCAAATAAAAACACTTTGGTCTTCCTGAACGAACAGACCTTGTAGAACCACCGCTACTTTTGAATGTGCTGCCTAGGCACGGCGTCTATTCCGCCAAGCCGTCGGCTTTGGCAATTTCATTTGTCGAACCGTCCTGATAGGTAATCTTGACATGCTCCACCTCGGACACCTTGACGCCCGACGGAGGCTCAAGACGCCATTCCGTCAGGGCGATATCCATGGTCGTGGGCACATCTCCTTGATCTTTGAGCTTCACCGTCAGTGTTTTGAGCGTCGCATCATACGTCACGCGTTCGATTTCCTCACCAGGAATGGACCCACCGCTCAACTGCAACTGCACAAACTCATCGCGCGGGTACCAATAATCGCCCGGAATGGCGAGCGTATTGGCATTACCGCCAGTACTCCTCACCGCCATAATCGGTAGGCTATCATCGGCCTCAAACTCCCAGGCAGCGCCGCCGCGACCGCCAAACGTCCAAATACAAAAGGCAATCACCATCACGACAAGGATCGCAAAACCAATTGCGACCAGTCCATAATGGGCACGGCTCTCCTCGGCCGATACATCCCATTGCGTCTCTCGATATAGATGTTTGTCTTCCATGTTCGCCTCCCCACGGGCATGCTCATCGCGTCAATCGTACCCATTCAGGCTATACTTGAGCCCACCACATAAACGGGGAGCTTGCAGGACAAGACGGCAGGCTGAGACTGGGCGCGCCCGCCCTGACCCGCAAACCTGATATGGGTAATGCCAACGAAGGGAGCCGTGCCAATGAGCACACAGACCGAGCCCAAGCTCGTCACGCAAATCGACTTCGCCCGCGCCGGGCAGATCACGCCGCAGATGAAGGAGGTTGCCGAGCGCGAGCATCGCGACCCCGAGTACATCCGCGAGCGCGTGGCAGACGGCCGCATCGCCATTCCCGCCAACATCGTGCATATCAAAAAGGGCATGCGCGCCTTTGGTGTCGGCGAGGGCCTGTCCACCAAGGTCAACGTCAACCTGGGCATCTCGGGCGACAAGGCCGATGCCGCCGAGGAGTGGAAGAAGGTCAAGATCGCCGAGGACTTTGGCGCCGACGCCATCATGGACCTCTCCAACTCGGGCAAGACGCACCAGTTCCGCCAGCAGCTCATCGACGAGACGCCGCTTATGGTGGGCACCGTCCCCATGTATGACGCCATCGGCTACATGGAAAAGCCGCTGGTCAAGCTCACCAAGGACGATCTGCTCGAGGTCGTGCGCGCTCATGCCGAGGACGGCGTGGACTTTATGACCATCCACTGCGGCATCAACAAGTCGGTCATCAAAACCTTTAAGGAGACCGGCCGCCTCATGAACATCGTCAGTCGCGGCGGCTCGCTGCTGTTTGGCTGGATGGAAGTCACCGGTAACGAGAACCCCTTCTACGAGTTCTACGACGAGGTGCTCGAGATCTGCCACGAGTACGACGTGACGATCTCGCTCGGCGACTCCTGCCGCCCGGGCTGCCTCTACGACTCCAACGATGCCACCGAGACCGCCGAGATGATCGAGCTGGGCAAGCTGTGCAAGCGTGCCTGGGCCGCTGGCGTCCAGGTCATGGTCGAGGGCCCGGGTCACATGGCACTCGACGAGATCGCCGCCAACATGAAGCTGCAGAAGCGTCTGTGCCACAACGCCCCGTTCTATGTGCTCGGGCCGCTGGTGACCGATATCGGCGTGGGCTATGACCACATCACCGCCGCCATCGGTGGTGCCATCTCCGCCAGCTCCGGCGCCGACTTCCTGTGCTACGTGACGCCGGCCGAGCACCTGTGCCTCCCCAACGCCCAAGACGTGCTCGATGGACTCATGGCCACCAAGATCGCCGCACACGCCGCCGATATCGCCAAGAAGGTGCCCCACGCCCGCGACATGGACGACAAGATGGGCCAGGCACGCCGCAAGCTCGACTGGGACGCCATGTGGAAGTGCGCGCTCGACCCGGTTACGGGCAAGAAGCGCTACGAGGAGTCCCCCGCCGCCACCGAGGGCACTTGCACCATGTGTGGCAAGATGTGCGCCGTCCGCACCGTTAACAAGGTGTTCGAAGGCACGACGATCGACCTCGGCATGGAGGACTAACTCGTCACCGGAGCCACAAACGGCCACAAGGTGTTCGTCAATTGTTGACATGTGAACATTTTCTTACATTTACGTAAAGATTGCACCGCCCGCCCGGGATCGGCATACAGCCGGCCCGGGCAACTTTATAATGCAGGCTTAAAGACCCATTTGAATCCGACCGAACAAGGGAGCGAACATGGATCGCAGTAAGGTACCCGCCGTTCTATCCATCGCAGGATCCGATTCCAGCGGTGGTGCCGGCATTCAGGCCGACATCAAGACCATCACGGCGCACCGCCTGTATGCCGAGACGGCCATCACAGCCATCACCGCACAAAACACGCTCGGCGTCACCACCGTGCAGAATATCTCCCCGGACATTGTCGCGGCGCAGATCGATGCCGTTTTTGACGATATTCGACCCAGCGCCGTCAAGATCGGCATGGTCTCCTCTGCCGAGATTATCGAGGTTATCGCCGACCGCCTGAGTGCCTGGGACGCACAAAATATCGTCGTCGACCCCGTCATGGTCGCCACCTCGGGCGCTCGCCTGATCGCAGAGGACGCCGCCGAAGCGCTTACCCGTCGCCTGTTCCCACTGGCGACCGTCATCACGCCCAATATTCCCGAGGCCATGGCACTGCTCGATTACGAGGTCGATTCCGAGCGCACGCAGCAAAATGCCGCCATGCTCCTCACCCGCCGCTTTGGCTGCGCGTCCCTCGTTAAGGGCGGGCATTTTGTCAACGAAGCCAACGATGTGCTAGCAGAGCCCGCGCCGCTCGATGACGAGGGCAACCATCTGGGCGATCCGCTCACCACGTGGTTCCGTCACAAGCGTATCGACACCAATAACACGCACGGCACCGGCTGTACGCTTTCGTCCGCCATCGCCTGCGCGCTGGCCCAGGGCATGGATCTTGCCGATGCCGCCAACGCCGGCAAGGCCTACCTAACGGGCGCTCTGGCCGCCGGCTTTGACATGGGCAGAGGCTCCGGCCCCGTCAATCACATGTGGCAGTATTAAGATTCGCGGCCCAAAACCACCGCAAAGGGGGCAGACACCTTTGCGGTGGTTCCCACAAACATCTCGATCTGTAACAGTAGCTCGGCAAAATCGACCCTAGATGTTACAGATCGAGACAAACGACCGATATCGACCTAAATAATCTCGATCTGTAACATCTAGCCCGTTTTCAGCCTTACAA
Organism: Collinsella sp. CLA-ER-H9; assembly: GCF_040092295.1. NCBI lineage: Bacteria > Bacillati > Actinomycetota > Coriobacteriia > Coriobacteriales > Coriobacteriaceae > Collinsella > Collinsella sp. CLA-ER-H9. The sequence continues at coordinate 41,696 of NZ_JBBNLV010000010.1, read as the reverse complement.
CTGTTACAGATCAAGACAAACCAACGAAACAAGCCACCGCAAGGGGAACTTTTGTACTGCTTTGGGCCGTACTACTCTCCGAGCATCTCTTTGAGCTTGGCTGCCACGGCGTGGCCCAGGCTCTCGTGGCTTTCCGGCATCATGTGCAGATAATCGATATCGCCCGGCTCGGCAAAATCGGCGGCATTCAAAAAGTCGCAGCCAAACTGTTCGGCAACATACTTATAGTATTCGGCAAAATGCTCCGAGGCCTCGACGGAGTGCTCGTCAAAGTCGGTCATATACACATCGGCGATCTGCGGCTTGATCTTGATAGGAGCCATCAGCAGAATGCGCGGACAAGGCGCAGCGTCGGTCCACGGAAACGCGCGGACAGCGCGAATCAGCGCCATGGCGCCACGGGCGATATCGGAAGCTGTCACGTTAAAGACCGTCTTACAGTCGTTGGTGCCCAGCATAATCACGATCGCATCCAGCGGCTTATGGGCCTCGAGCAGCATCGGCAACGCGCGAATACCGTTGAGATTAGTATCCAGATGGCACATATCGTCGCGCACCGTCGTGCGGCCGTTTAAGCCTTCCTCAATTACGTGCCAGTCCTCGCCCAGGTCACGCTGTGCCACGCCGCACCAGCGCACATCGTGCGCATAGCGCACCGCGGTGCCGTCGCGCATACCTGCCGGATCGTAGCCATAGGTATTGCTGTCACCAAAGCACAGAACGTTTTTCATCGTAAGCCCTTCCTTTAGTAAAAAGCCGACGGAAGCAGCCCTCCCGCCGGCTCGACCTATCTGTCGGCACGTACCGATTACAGGTACTTGCGCCAATCGTCCTCGTCCTCATCGTCCTCGGCAGCAGCCTGGGCCTGCTCGGCGGCGCGAGCAGCCGCAGCGCGAGCGGCAACCTGGGCATAGGACTCCTCGTTGCGCTCGGGGAAGTTTGCCAGCACGTGCTCGAACTTGGCAAAGTCTTCGTCCCAACGCGTAGAAGGCACGGCAAAGAAGACCTGCTTGACCTTGAAGTCGCCCGACGCAAGCTCCTTGCGGAAGAGCTCAGCCACGGCCTCGGCGTCAAAGCCGTTGTTGTCGCAGCCCCAAGCGCCCAGCACGAGCTTCTCGCGACCCAGCTCATCGCAGATGGCAAGCACAAAGCGGATGCGATCGCGCAGGGCATCCAGCAAGGCATCGTCACCCACGCGATACTCCTGGCGAGCGCGCTTGGCGTTGGGCGCGGCGGCAACGATCACGTCAGCATATGCATGTACGTGATTGCGGTCGAAGCGCACCGCAGGCACCACCAGCGCACGGTTGCGGTAAAGCTCGCAGTTGATGTTGCGGCGACGGTTCTCGCCGTACCATTTGCGCTGCTTATCGAGCACGTTGTACAGGTACGAATCGGCACAGAGCGTGGCCTCCTGGCCCAGATAGCCCTGGATGTAGCCACCGCCCGGGTTGGTGAACGAGGCAAAGGCGAGCACGGCCATGTCGCAGAACTGCGCGTAGCCTCGGCCGTTATCCAGAATGGCCTGCGTGGCAGAGGCGTCGAGCACGGTGACCTCGGGCAGGACCGGAGCAGGCTTTTCAGCGGCAGGCGCAGGCTCGGTCTCCGCGGCCTCCTCTGCGGGCGCAGGCTCGGCCACGGCCTCAGCCTCGGCAGACGCAACCTCGGCGGCCTCAGACTCCTCGGCGACCTGCTCCTCGGCAGCCGCAGCCGCTTGGGCCTTGGCCTTCATCGCCGCGACAAAGCCGGCAGGCATACCGTCGAACTCGCGCACGCCTGCAAGCGAGCGCTCGATATCCTTGGCGCACGCTTCGGACACAGTCGCCACGTGACGCTCGGCGGCCTTGGCACGGGCCTCGCGCTTGGGATTGGGCTGCCCTGCGCGATTGGGTCTGCGGTTACGGTTCCTGTTGTCAACGTCTGCCATAAGTGGTCACCTTTCTCGGTCTCTGCCGCTATCGGCTTTTCCATCCATGATACCCCGCCACGCACAAAAAAGACGGCCCCGAAGGACCGCCTTCCGCATCGATTTACACGTGCGCAAGCACCGCTGCAATTTGGCACTAGTCGCGACGACCAAGGATGTTCAGGATGCGCAGGAACACGTTGATGATGTCCACGAACAGGTTGGATGCCATGAGCACGGCGTTGGGCAGCGTGGGCGGCACCGTCGTGGCCACATAGGTGTCGTAGCCAATAAAGCCGGCGAACACCACGATCACGATCAGGTCGGTGATGGACTGCGAGACGCCCATAAACATCAGCACGATCTCGACCAGAATCGTGGCAAGCAGGATGCCAAAACCAATGCCGTACACACGCTGGAAGAACTTGGGGAAGGTCACGCCCAGCGCACCAAAGACAAAGGTGATGGCGGCCGTGGCGATAAAGGCAGTGTTGATGGTGGGCAGGTCGTAATTGGCAAGGCCAAACGACGCGGTCAGGCCAAAGGTACTCGCAAAGATTACGTAGCCCACAAGGGACAGACCCACAGACTGCTTGCCCGCGGCGGCCGACATCATGACCATGCCGACGATGGTCAAAATAAACGAGCCAAAGACCAGCGGCAAGGCGGCGCCGCTCATCATCATGCGGGCAAACGCCATGGTGCTCGTAAAGTAAGCACCGGCACCCATGGCGCAAAAGCCCAAAAAGATCAGGGCAGACATGGCAAGGTTGTACGCACGCGGCGACATCTCCTTGGCACGGCTTGCGCCGGTCTCAATGGGGCCGTTCTGATAACCCTGGATATCGTTCATAATATCGTCCTTTCAAAAGCGCCGCGACAGCGCCGTAGGTGACAAGATTCCTGCCATTGTACCCGAATGCCGCGCGCTCTTACCTGCGGCGCCCGCTCTCGAGCGTACGGTCGAATGCCCACACCCACCAACGCATCAGATGGGCCTGCGAGCCATCCGGTCGCTCGCGCGCCTGTTCTTCCAGATACAGTTCGGTCGCATGCCCACCAAAACGAACCTTATAGGTTGCCGTACGAATGCCGTGAACCGTTAGGCCAAAACCGGTGGATGAGACAATCTCGTCGATCGTAAAACAGCGACCGTCGACCCAGCAGACGGTAACCGGCACGACTTGTCCGCCCGCGAGGATGCGGGCCACGACGTCCACATACTGCTTGTGCACGCGTCGAGTTTTACCATCTGTCTGTCGATATTCCATGCCTCCTATTATCGAACGCATGTTTGCATATTGTAAAGCGAACAGGCTGTGGTTTTGGGATGTTGGGGCGCGCACGTGTCCTCATGGCGTGCTAGCAAAAAGAACACCCGCGGTCAACAGGGCAAATATTCAATGTTAGTGCCAAAAAATTCACTTCTCCCATCAGAACTCGGTAAAGAAACCCGCAGGAGGTGATACGATTTATCATGTTTTTGTAACGTGCCTGCAAACTTCGAGAAAGCCCATATATGGACGTAACGTTCTCAGCCTTCCTCGGCCAAATTGTGTCGAACCCAGTCCTTGCCGTCACCGTGATCCTCGCGCTCGGCGCTATCTTCGTCAACGGATGGACCGACGCGCCCAACGCCATCGCGACCTGTGTCACCACGCGCTGCATGCCCGCCCGCGCAGCCATTCTCATGAGCGCCGCATTCAACTTCCTCGGCGTGCTCATCATGACGCACTTTAACGCGAGCGTCGCCAACACCATCTCACATATCGTCGACTTTGGCGGAAACAGCACCATGGCGCTCGCGTGCCTCTGCGCGGCGCTGTTCTCCATCGTCGTCTACGGCGCCACGGCATCGCGTTTTGGCATCCCCACCTCGCAAAGCCACAGCCTTATCGCCGGCCTGACCGGTGCCGCAATCGCCCTCGGCGGCGCGAGCAGCGTCAACGTCCACGAGTGGATGAAGGTCATCTACGGCTTGGCGCTCTCCATCGGCCTGGGCTTTATCATGGGCTGGGTCCTGTGCAAGCTCGTCTCGATTCTTTTCGCCGCCGCCAACAGGCGACGTGCCAATGTCTTCTTTAAATATGCTCAGATCGCAAGTGCCGCGGCCATGAGCTTTATGCACGGCGCGCAAGATGGACAAAAGTTTATCGGCGTGCTCTTTTTAGGTGTCGCCTTTGCCAGCGGACAGACGAGCGTCGGCGACGCCGGCATCCCCATCTGGATCATGCTGCTGTGCTCGGCCACCATGGGCATCGGCACCAGCGTGGGCGGTGAGCGCATCATCAAGTCTGTCGGCCAGAGCATGGTCAAGCTCGAAAAGTACCAGGGCTTCTCCGCCGACCTGGCGGGCGCCGCAAACCTGCTGCTTGCCACGCTCACCGGCATCCCCGTGTCCTCCACGCACATCAAGACCTGCGCCATTATGGGTGTCGGTGCCGTCAAGCGCCTCTCGGCGATCAACTTCGGTGTCGTCAAGGACATGATGTTCACCTGGTTCTTCACCTTCCCCGCCTGCGGACTTATCAGCTTTGTCATGGCCAAGCTGTTCATGATGTTCATCTAGTCAAACCGAACGTCCATCCGGACCGCAATACCTCGCCCACCCGTCTTCGCCTCGAAAGGACCCACTCATGGCAAAGAAACCCGATTCGTTCTACTTTGACAACTACGTCGCCTGCGCCGACCTTGCTGTCCAGGCCGCAGAGTTGCTCATCAAGATTTTTGAGAACTTTGATCCCGCGCAGATCCACGACATGCTCGAGGAGATGCATGCGATTGAGCATGCGGCCGACAAGAAGCACCATGAGCTCGAGGATGCCCTGCTCACTGCCTTTATCACCCCGCTTGAGCGCGAGGATCTGGACCTGATGAGTTGCTCGCTCGACACTGTGCTTGACCGTATCGAGGGCGTCGTGCAGCGCGTCTACTTCACCAACATCCAGAGCATCCACCCCGATGCCATTGTCATCGCCCACAAGGTGACCGACGCCTGCCGCGCCATGAAGGACCTTATGGTCGAGCTGCCTAATTACCGCAAGTCCAAGACCCTGCGCGAGCTGGTCATCCAGATCAACACCATTGAGTCCGAGGCCGATGAGCTCTACATCAACGCTATGCGCAACCTGCACGTCAATGGCAAGGACCCGCTCGAGGTCATCGCCTGGCGTGACGTCTACGCTTTCCTGGAGTACTGCGCCGACTGCTGCGAGAATGTGGCTGATGTCGTGGATTCGATTGTCATGAAGAACAGTTAATTGGGGGTATGTGTCCCGGCGGCGAAGGGCCGGCACCTGTTTGCTTTCTCACTCCGGCTGCGTGGCAGAGTCGTTCGAAAGTAAACAGGTGCCGGCCCTTCGCCTTACATACCACCATTGGGAACTTTGGCTGATGGTTAGAATGCGATGGGAACCTGGATGATGCGGCCTTTTATGCCCGATTGGATACTTTGGGGCTGCATTGAGCGTTTGGCTGAGCGTAGCCTTGGGTACCTTTTGATTTACCTTGGATTGATTCGCTGACTTTGGAGGGTTTGGTTATGGGGTATTTGGATCTGGCTCGGTCTCGGTATTCTTGTCGTTTGTTTGAGGCTCGGGCTGTGGAGCAGGCTGTGGTGGATGCCATTGTTGAGGCTGGGCGTATTGCTCCTTCTGCTTGTAATAATCATCCAACCCGTGTGATGGTGTTGGATACACCCGAGCTTTTGGAGAAGGCGGCTGCTTGTCAGCCTCGGTTTGCTCGTGATGGGTCCATCTTTGGCGCTCCGCTCATCTTCCTCATTTGCAGCGTTACCGACGACGCTTGGGTTCGCCCCTATGACCAGATGAACTCCAGCGCTATCGACACCTCGATTGTTTGCGATCAAATGATGATGGAGGCCGAGGAGCAAGGCCTGGGAACGTGTTGGGTATGCCATTTTAAGCCCGAGCTAGCCCGAGAGCGGTTCAACCTGCCCGAGGGCGTCTATCCCTATCACATGCTCGTCTGCGGCTATCCTGCCGACCACATCGCCGATCCCGAGCATCGCGAGGCCCGTACCATTCCCCTCTCCGACTTCCTCCTCAAGTAGTTCTTGCGCATGCCCTAAAATCTACCTTTTACCGCTCACCCTTTCGCCGAGTTCTGCCCTATCGCACGCAGAGCTCGGCGTTTTGTTTCCCAACCCGTATGCAGCCACAAAAAAGGAGCCCGCAGGTGCGAGCTCCTCTTAAGGACACGAGATTGTAGCTCTGGCGCTAGTCCAGGTCGTCGGCGGCAAAGTTGTCGATCGGGGCGAAGGGGTCAGCCACGGGGACAACCGGATCAGCGACAGGCAGCGGCTCGGCGGCGGGAACGGTCACTGCAGGAGAAGCCGCAGAACCGACCGGCGTGGAGGCCATAAGGTCGGACGGGAAGGAATTCTGCGCATCGTCCATGAAGTGCTGGATGAGCTTGAGGTACTCGGCTTTGAACTCCTCACGGGAAGCCTTCAGACGGTCGATCTCCTCGAGCTCGGCCTGCTTCTCGGTCAGGGCCTGACGGATGACCTCGCGGGCCTTGGCGTCGGCTTCGTTGCGGATGCGCTCAGCGTTCTCGTTGGCATCGTTGACGATGCCCTCGGCGGTCTGCTGGGCAGCAATCAGCGCAGCGGAGATCTGGCGCTCCTGAGCGGAGAAGTCGGGTGCGGGAGCGGCCACAGGAGCGGCGGGAACGGCCTGAGCGGCAGCGTCCTGAGCCTGGGCAAGCTGGGCCTGCGTGTCGGCAAGCTGCTGCTCGGTGGCAGTCAGACGACCCTTAAGATCGACAATCTTGGCAAGCATAGCGTCAACCTCGGAGGACAGCGTCTCCAAAAAGACGTCGACCTCGGCGGGATCATAGCCGCGCTTGGCCTCAGAGAAAGTCTGAGCCTGGATGTCAGCAGGGGTAATAGCCATAACAAGTTCTCCTTTATCATCGCCTTGGCGCCGGGCGCCCGACGTAAGTTACTGAGCCAGTACTATACGAGTATACCTATAAGAAGCTGCAGAATCAGCCTCTGCACCAACTGCAACGCAATAATCGCAACGACCGGCGAAAAATCAACGCCGCCCATCGGCGGAATAAACCGACGAAACAGGTTGAGCCACGGACCGCAGACGCTATCGAGCACCGCGGCGATATCCTGCAGCAGGCCGCCCTGCTTCATGGGAATCCACGTCATAAAGCAATAGACCACAATAAGTGTGGAGTAGAAGTTGAACAGCGTGTTGACCAGCTGGACAATGGTGTAGATGTTGATGAGAATCTCCTCGTCTTGGGTTTACTTAAGGTAGCCGTCGGCGCGCAGCTTCTTGAGGTCCGAATCCTTGACCTCGCAGCCGGCGGGCAGCACCATAAACACGCGATCGCCCACCTCTTTGACTGTAGCGCCCAGGCCGCAGGCAAAGCCATAGCTAAAGTCCAGGACACGCTTGGCGACCTCGGTGCGAACGCCAACAAAAATCAGCGCAACGGGCTGCTTGGTGCGCACGCGGCGGACAACGGTCTCGACATCGTCATAGCTCTCAGGGCGCAGGACATAGGCAGGCAGCTGCGGCGTGGCGTTAATGATGTTGTTTGCATAGGCCGAGGCGTCGCTCGGCGCAGAAGCGGGCGCAGGTGCCGCGGCACGAGCGCGGGCGCTCTCGGCATAACTCGACGGCGTGTCGTAAGCGCCGGGGCGATAGCCGCCTGCGGCACTATCCTGAGAACGCGACGGCGGATTGTACGTCGTTGCATGACGCGAGTCATCGCCGACCAGCTGGCCGGAGCGCGTATACACGGCGACCGACTCGGCCTCACCGCGGCGCGTCTGGCCCAGCAGGCCGTTGCTCGGCTCGTCCTGGGTATAGAAGCCCTCGCCCGAGGTACCGCTGTAGCCGTTGTTCTGATAGCCATCATCGTAGCCGTCATCGTAGCCGTAGTCGTCATCCTGGTCATAGCTCTGGTCGTAACCCTGCTGGCCGCCCAGGTGCATCTTATTTTTAATCTCGTCAAGGAAGCCCATGGTTGTGTCCTCTCACGGTTTAGTGCAGGCGCTCTGTAAACCAGTGCGCACTTCAGAGCCCTATTTTACTGCAAACTCCGGGTTAAATACTACCCTGCCCAGGCGAACGAGCGTAGAGCCCTCCTCAAGGGCAGGCTCAAAGTCCTCGCTCATGCCGCAAGAAAGCTCGGGCAGCCTCAGATCGGGATGCGCCGCCTCCAACTCATCCCTCAGCTCTCGCAGCCCGGCAAAGGTGCGACGCGCCACATCCTTGTTCCCCCGAGGGGCCATAGTCATAAGGCCCTGCACACAAATTCCCTCAAGTTCCGCAAGCTCGCCGGCAGCGCCACGAATCTCATCGGGCGAAAAACCGCCCTTGGACTCCTCGCCGCTTACGTTAACCTCGATCAGCACCTGCTGGGGGGCGGCGAGCTCGCCAGCTTCGATCTTGCGAATGGCACGGCTCGAGATCGCCTGCGCCAAATGAAGCGACCCCACCGAATGAATCAGCTCGGCCGAGCCCAACACCGCGTTGATCTTGTTGGTCTGAAGGTTGCCAATCATGTCGAAGCGCACCTCGGGCAGCTCCGGATGATCCGCCAGACCTGCAAGTTTGCGGACGAGCTCTTGCGGGCGGTTCTCAGCAAAATGGCGATATCCCACCTGGATGGCCGCGATGGTCTCATCGACGCCGACGGTCTTGGACACGGCAATCAAACGCGCGGCATCACGGGGCCTCCCGGCGCGATCGAGCGCGGCATAGAAACGCTCGAGTATCTGCTCGCGGCGAGCGCGCATTACATTCAAATAGTTATCCATTGCCAATCGCCTCCGTTAACAGCACAACAAGTAGTCCCATGCTAACGCAAGAGCGCAGCCCCGCATCCGCAAGGCCGCGCTCCCTTAGGTATTTACAATCTCTCAACGAACGGGGTACCCTACTCCTCGTCGTCCTCGGCATCATCCTCGTCCTCAAGATGATCCAACAGGTAGCGAAGACCCTCGCTCACCTCGTTAGCGGGCACCTTGGCAACAAAGCGTGCATCCACGGCGGGCCTCATAATGACGCCCTCGCCCGAAGGCACGCGCATGCTCTCGAGCTCGTCCTCATCCGTACAGGCGATATCGCCGGCAGTCATACGCTGTCCGGTCAAAAGGAAGGTCAGACGGCAGGCGGCATCGATGGAAATCGAGGCAATGCGATCGAGGTAGCGCGAAACCATGATGGCACGGCGCAGGTCGTCATAGTTGCTGTCGTCGTCCATAAAATCGCCGGTGTCCATGCGGTTAAAGGTACGGAAGAACTTCTCGTACGCCGCATGTACCGGCTCGTCCTCGACGGCCAGGTTGCAGATGATGGACATGTCGTTGGTGACGAGCGCGGACAGCGACGAGCCCAGCACCTGGTACACGGCCTCGGCCTCGGCCTCAACCGTGCCGACGAGCTCCTGAGGCAGCGAGATGTCGGCCTTGACCATGTGACGCGTGGCGCGGCAGATCTGGCGAACCTTATCGGTCATGCGCTGCAGGTTAAAGTCGACGTAGATAATCGTCTGCAGCAAACGGAAGTCGGAGGCGACCGGCGACTGCGTAGCGATCAGGTTGTAGCACACGGCCTCCAAGTTGGCGCAGCGAGCATCAATCGAAAGCGTGCGCTTCTTGGTCTTAGTGGCGAGCTTGCGGTCGTCGGTCACATAGGCCTTCACGGCGTCGTGAAGGGCAAGATCGACGGCCTCGTAGATGCTCAACATCTCGTGACGGGCCTCGATGAGCTGACGGGAAAACAGTTTGCGCATGGTTCACTCCAATCAGTTGGGTGCGGTCATGCCGCCCGCACAGTGAATACGCACCGGACCAGGTCCGATCGGCTTGGGACTAGTCGCACCGATCAGCCAAAGCGGCCGGTGATATAGTCTTCCGTCCGCGAATCCACCGGGCTGGTGAAGATCGCGTCGGTTTGACCATACTCGATGAGCGTGGCGGGCTCACCGGCAACTTCCTGCAAGAAAAATGCGGTGTAGTCGCTAATGCGAGCGGCCTGCTGCATAGAATGCGTGACGATGATGATCGTCATCTCGGGCGCCAGCTCGGCCATCAGATCCTCGACCTTAGATACGGACGTGGGGTCGATGGCGGAGCAGGGCTCGTCCATCAGAAGGACATCGGGCTGCACCGCAAGCACACGCGCGATGCACAGACGCTGCTGTTGACCGCCCGAGAGCGCCAAACCATCCTTGTTGAGCTGATTGGATACCTCTTTCCAGAGGTTGGCGCGCTTGAGCGATTCTTCCACGATGTCGTCGAGGTCGCTTTTGCTAGTCACGCCCTGCAGACGAGGGCCAAAAGCGACATTCTCGTAGATGGATTTGGGAAACGGGTTGGGCTGCTGAAAAATCATGCCCACGCGGCGACGAAGGTCGACCGGGTCGACGCCCTCGGCATAGATATCGTTGCCGTCGAGTGTCATGGTGCCCTCGACGCGAGTACCCTCGATAAGGTCGTTCATACGGTTGATGCAGCGCAAAAACGTCGATTTACCACAGCCCGAAGGACCGATAAACGAGGTGATGGCGTTTTTGGCGATGTTGAGGTCGAGCCCCGTCAGCGCATGAAAGTCACCGTACCAAAAGTTGAAATCCTTGGCCGTGATGGCCGCTTGCTCCGGCGTGGGAGCGGACTGATAGACGGACATGGGACTCCTTAACTAGCGGCGCTTGCGCGACAGATAACGCGCAAACAGGTTGAAGGCCAGAATAATCGCCATCAGCAAAAGCGCGGTGCCGTAGGCTGCGTTCATGTTGATGCCGTCGTTGGCAAGCAAATAGAGGTGAACGGTCATGGGGCGACCGGAATCGAACGGCGATATGGGCAGGTTGATGGCCTGACCCATGGTGTAGAGCACCACCGCGGTCTCGCCGATGGCGCGGCCGATGGCAAGGACGATGCCGGTGGCAATGCGGCCAAAGGCCGAAGGAAGCACGATCTTGGAGACGACCTGCCACTTGGTGGCGCCCAGGCCATATGCGCCCCAACGGATATAGCGCGGAACGGCGCGGATTGCCTCCTCGGTGGTGCGCATGACGATGGGCAGCATCAGAAGCGCCAGCGCCAGGGCGGCCGAAACCATCGAAAGACCCAGGCCCATGGCCTCAACAAACAAGGCGTAACCAAAGAGGCCCATAACGATGGAAGGCACCGAGGCCAGAGCATCGGCAGCATAGCGGATGATGTCGACAATCTTGCCCTGCTTGGCGTATTCAGCCAGATAGACCGCAGCCAAGACGGCAACCGGCGTGCAGATGAGCATGGCGAGTGCCGTCACGTAGATAGTCGAGACGATCGTGGGCCAAATGCCGCCCTCGGCGTTTACGCCCTGCGGCCAGCCGAAGATAAAGTCGAGCGAGATATGCGGAAGACCGTTAATGACCACGTAGGCGATGATGGCGAGCAACACCAGGGTGGTGATATAGGCCGCGGCGCGAAACACGCCGAGCATAATCTTGTTGGACAGGTCCTTGTTGATGCGGCCCTTCTTGCCATGGGAAAGGGCACGCTTGATGAGCTCGCGCGACGAGGTCGCATCGACCGTCGTGTCAACGGAATCGGACATAGCCTACCCCCTCTTCTTTGAAATCAGGCGAACGATACCCACCAGTGCAGCTGAGATGATAAACAGGACCACGCCCATGCCAAACAGAGCCGAGCGATGCAGGCCCGAGGAATAGCTCATGTCGAGTGCGATCTGGCTCGTGAGCGTCGAGATGGGGCTCGAGATGCTATCTGGAATGACCGGGGCGTTGCCCACGACCATCAGCACGGCCATGGTCTCACCGATGGCACGCCCCATACCCAAGACAATTGCATCGACAATGCCCAGCTTGGCTGCAGGCAGCACGACCTTGTAGATGGTCTGCCACTTGGTGGCACCCATGGCATAGGACGCCTCGCGAATGCCCATGGGGATGGAATTGAGGGCATCGATCGTGAGCGTGGTAATGGTGGGAACGATCATGATGGCAAGCACAAACCACGCCGTCAGCGCGCCAAAGCCAAGTCCGCCGGTCAGCTGCGCGATAAACGGGCGGATGATGACCATGCCAAAGAAGCCGTAGATGATGGAGGGGATGCCCGCCAGCAGGTCGACGGCGGGGCTGATGAGCCTGCGCACGCGCTTGCTGGCGATCTCGACCAGATATACAGCCGTGCCCACACCCAGGGGCACGCCCATGGCGAGCGCACCGACCGTCACCAGACCAGAGCCCGCCAGCAGCGACATGATGCCGTAGTGGCCCTCGGATGGCGCCCACGTAAAGCTAAAGAAGTCCGCCAGGCCGATGTCGGTAAAGACGGGCAGCGCCGAGTACGTGGTAAAGACAAAGATCAGGATAACGGTGACGACCGCCAAGAACGCGCAGGCAAAGAAGATCCACTGCAGCGCCTTCTCCTTGAGATAGGTGCTACGCGACACCAACGCCAACTCACGCTTTTTGGGCGTCTGAGCCTCCTGCTCAATCTGGGGGGTTTCCTGTGCTCCCACGCTACTCACTCCCCTTTCCGTCGTTGGTGACGGGAATAAAGCCCGCCTCGCGAATCTGCTTGTCCATCTTCTCGGACGTCACATAGTCAATGTAGTCCTGCGCCTGATGCGAAGGCGTACCCTTCACAAAGAAGTAAAGGTCGCGCGAGATGGGATAGCCGCCACTTGCGACCGTCTTCTCGGATGCCTCGACATGGTTGACCGAAACGGCCTTAACCGAGGTCGTGGCGTTGAGGCTCTCGACAAAACCCAGCGAGATGTAGCCAATGGCGCCATGCGAGCGGGACACGACGTCGCGCACTTGGCCCGTACCCGAAAGAACGGCCGAGCGGCGATCGAACGGCGTGCCGTCCATCACGATGGTACGGAAGGCCTCGCGCGTACCGGACGCCTCGTCGCGGTTGATAACCTGAATCTTCAGGTCCTCTCCGCCGACTTCCTTCCAGTTGGTGATCTTGCCGGCGTAAATATCGCGGAGCTGCTCGGTCGAGAGATTGTCGACCGGGTTGTCGTCGTTCACGATGACTGCGATGCCGTCGTGCGCGATTACGATCGGGGTCAGGCCAAGGTCTTGTTCGTCGGCATTGAGGCCACGAGACGAGCTGGCGATGTCGGCCGTGCCGTTGCTGACGGCCTCGATACCCGCAGAGGAGCCAAGGCCGGAGACGAGCACATCGGTGCCGGCCTCTTCCTTAAAGCCCTCGGCTGCGATCTCGGCAATGGGAAGGCACGTGGTCGAGCCGGCCACGGTAATAGAAGATGTGGAAGATCCCAAGGAGCAAGCACACAGCGTGAGCGTAAGCACTGCAGCACTCAGGACCGATGCGATCTTTCTCATAGCATCACGCCGATCGCAGCATGGCGCCCACAGGTGCCGCCCTCGTTGCGGTAGGAATAAAAGCGGTCGTTCTGACGAACGGTGGAAAGCTTGGTGTCCACAATGCTGCTCGCCTCGACGCCGGCGTCCATCAGCGCCTCGCGAATGGCGGCGGAAAGATCGAGCATACGAGAAGCAGAGGCATCGATGCACGCGAACTCGGCGGCAAAGCGATCCATAAGTTCTTGGGACACCTCGTACTCGTCGCCCAGGATATGGGGCCCAATGTAGGCAGAGATGTCGTCCGGCTTGCAGCCAGCCGCCTCGCAGAGCGCTTGGCACGCCTTGGCGGAAATGCGCGCAATCGTGCCCTTCCAGCCAGAGTGCACCACGGCAAAGCCGCCGGGAGCCACCAGCACCACGGGAACGCAATCGGCAAAGCAGAGCATCACGGGTACCTCACGGGCCATGCAGACGATGGCATCGCAGCCCTCGGCAATCTGCTCGCGAATGTTCTCGAGATCATCAGCACCGTTCGAGGTCACCGTCACGACATGGTCACCGTGTACTTGATTGGGAACAAGCAGGTTGTGCTCGCACTCGGCGGCACCCAAGGCCTCGAGTGCGCGGCGACGATTTTCTTGAACGGCAAAGGGGTCATCGCCAACATGCGAGCCCAGATTGAGTGAGGAGTACGCATCTTCGGAAACACCGCCGGCGCGTTCGGTAAAAGCAAAGCGAACATCGTGCGTCGCGCCCTCTACCAACGTAACTCCATCATGGTCGACACGCGAAACGCTGTCCGCACGTGCTGCCATACTAAAGCCTCCTAATAACACAAGTATCGCGGCGACGCCGCAGCAGTCCGTGCCACACGGCTGCCATACTTCATCAAAAGGATACCCGCAGCGGTAGGGGCTAAACGTAAGGGGAACGTAAGGAGATTGGAGGCTTTCGTTTACAAAGGCAAAACACAACAAAAAGGGTGCGCCCAATCGGACGCACCCCATACAGGTCGCTGAGAAAAACGAACTAGAAGCTGCCGCGCTTGAGGAAGTCAGGAAGCTCAAACTGGTCGTTGCCAAAGTTGGGGAGCTCGGTACCACCGACGTTGCGAGTCGGGGCAGCCTGAGCCGGGCTCGTGGCAGGAGCGGTGCGCTGCGGCTCGGTAGAAGCAGCGGCCTTGCTCTGGGACTGCTGTGCAGCGAAGAGCTCGTCCTGACGGTTGACGTTGGAGTCGGAGAAGCCCGTAGCGATGACGGTAATACGCACCTGATCGCCCAGGGACTCGTCGACAACGGTACCGAAGATGATGTTGGCCTCGGGGTCGACGGCATTGGCGACAACGTCGGCGGCGTCGCTGATCTCCTGGATGCCCAGGTCCTTGGAACCGGCAATGGAAAGCAGGACGCGCGTAGCGCCATCGATGGAGCTCTCGAGCAGCGGGCTGGAAATAGCCTGCTGGGCAGCGTCGACGGCACGGGTGTCCCCAGAAGCGGTACCGATACCCATCATGGCGGTACCGGCCTGCTTCATGATGGTCTTAACATCGGCGAAGTCCAGGTTGATGATACCGGGGACGGTGATGAGGTCGGTGATGCCCTGGGTGCCCTGGGAAAGGACGCCATCGGCGATTGCGAAGGCCTCAAGCATGGTGGTCTTCTTCTCGGCGATGTCGAGCAGCTTGTCGTTAGGGATAACGATCATGGTGTCGACGCAGTCGGAAAGCGTCTTAATGCCTTCTTCGGCGCTCTTCTTGCGCTTGCGGCCCTCAAACGTAAAGGGCTTGGTCACGACGGCGACGGTCAGCGCGCCGACCTCGTTCATCGCGATATCGGCAACGATGGGGGCAGCGCCGGTACCGGTGCCGCCGCCCTCGCCGCAGGTGATGAACACCATATCGGCGCCAGCGAGCGCCTCGGCGATGTCGTCGCGGGACTCATCGGCGGCCTTACGGCCGACCTCGGGGTTGGCGCCAGCGCCCAGGCCGCGGGTCAGGTCGGTGCCGATGTGCACCTTGATATCGGCATCAGAGATCGCGAGTGCCTGAGCATCGGTGTTGATGGCAACAAACTCGACGCCGCGGATACCCTCTTCGATCATTCGATTGACCGCGTTGGTACCGCCGCCGCCGACGCCGACCACCTTAATGACGGCAAGGTAGTTGTTGATCTCTGTCTCGTGCATGTCGGTCCTCCGAACAAAGGTTATTGCCATAGCATGGGTTGACCCCTGCGCACATTAACCTTCAAGTTGAAAGTAAATGCAAAGGTAAACCGTATTATGTTTGCACATTATGAACGTATCAGTCAAATAATTGACGGTGAAAACCAAACAAACCAGATAAACGGCGCGGTATGCCCCGTCAACAAAGGCCAGAAAACGCTACGAGGTCGGTGCGTTCCTAAACGTATAGTTGCCAGGAGATCGAACGTTGATATACGTCACGCCCTCCACCTGCGAAAGCAGCTTGGTCACGATACGCTCCTTTTTGGCAATGTCGTCCGAATCTCCGAGCGACACCTCGATACCGTTATCGAGATTCGCCGAGATGGCCTCGACCGAGGGCGTGGAAATATCCTTGACCTGGCCCAGGAACTCGCTCGAGAAACCGCGGACGTAATCCAGGCCGGCCTTGACGGCCTTGGAATTTACGGCTTGCCCCGAAACCGGTGCGACATCGGCCGAGACATCGGTCAACAGCACGGCACCGTAATGTTTAGCGAGTGCCAGGGCGGCATCGATACCGTTTAGGGTGTTGGCACCCTCCCCCGTTGTAATGACATTGCCCTGGTCGTCAACATCGACCGAGGTAGACAGTGGTGCAATCCATGTGTCATCGTCCCCGATCGCCCAGGCAAGATCGTCGGAGCTAATGTAGGCGATTGCGATAACTTTGCGTTCCGTCGGCGTGATGATGAGCGTATGGGGAAATTGACGTTGGACATCCACGCCCGAGACCCACGGATTTTGCTTAAGGCCCTCGGTGATCTGGTCGGGATTCACATTGAACAGCGACGTGTTCTCGGGCAGATCGATCAGCTGGATGGCATCGTGCTTGGTCACATGCTCGCTGCCCTGGATCTGAATATCGGTAGCGGCGAACAGGCCAGAGTTAATGACGACGACGGCAACGACTGCAAGCGCTGCCAGAGCGGCAAGGATGCCGCCCACGATTTTGCCCTTGCCCTTAACGGCAGAAGCGGCACCCGCCGCATGATTTGCCAGGGCGCCGATCGATGACAACGGATTAGAGCCCTTTTTGCCCGATTGCGGTTTTGCGGAGGCCGACACCGACGTCAGCATACGTGGCTTAGATGCACCCAGCGCGCGACCGGGACGCGTCACCTTTGCCCCCAACGAGGGTTTGGGCGACGCTATGGGGCGAGAAGGTATGGCGCCCATCGCCGGTTTGGGCGTCACCGAGGGACGTGCCACCGGACGAGCAACATTTTTGGCCGCGGGGCGTCCGCCAAGCTGCGAACCGGCAGTCGAACGCTTGGCAGGCCGCACGGACCCAGCAGGCTTAGAAGGCATAACGGATTTACGTTGAGGCTGAGACGGTGCGCCGGAACGCCCTCCGGCGCGGCGGAAGGTTGGTTTCGATGCTCTAGAAGCCGAGGAATTTAACTTCCGGTCTGAGCTCGATGCCATACGCCTCCCTCACCTTTCCGTGCACATGTCTGATAACCGCGGCCACGTCATCGGCCGAGGCGGTTCCGTTATTAACGATAAAATTAGCGTGTACGGGCGAAACTTCCGCGCCGCCAACCGAAAAACCCTTTAATCCACAATCCTCGATGAGCTTTCCCACGCTCGCATCGGGCGGGTTGCGAAATACCGACCCGCAGGATGCACAGCCCATGGGCTGTGTGCGCTTACGCCGCGTCAGGTACCGCTCCATACGTTCACGGATATCGGCCTTGGGCGCAGGTTTGAGCTTGAGCACGCATTCCAGAATGATCTCGTTACGCGGCAGGCTGCATTCACGGTAGCCCCAAGCGATCTCCGAGCCCGCATAATGCTTGATGCCGGAGCCCGGGTCAAACGTAACGACATCTTCGACCAGCGAGCCAATCCACTCGGTTCGCGTGCCGGCATTCATGGACACGGCGCCGCCAACGGAGCCGGGAATACCGACCGCAAACTCAAGGCCCGAAAGGCTGCGCGACAGCGCGTCGTTGACTAGGCGAGCGAATATCACGCCCGCACCGACCGTCAGCGTACAACCGTCTTCGGCGACAACCGTACGCTGGAACTCACGCCCCAACGAAATGACGGCGCCGCGATAGCCTGCATCGGCAACAAGCAGATTAGATCCCTTGCCGATAATGACCCACGGCACCTGCTCACGATCGAGCACCGCCACGGCGCGACGCAAGGCATGATAGCTGTGACACGTCACAAAGAGGTCCGCCTTGCCGCCGATACGATAGCTCGTATGGCGCGCGAGGCGTTCATCCTCGATTACGTCCGTATCGATCATGCCCGAAAGCGCCATGACGGCGTTAAACAGACCCATGGGGTTTAAGCGTCTTTCTTGGCAGTCAGATACTCGATGAACTCGGGGCCGACCGTCGTGACGTCGCCGGCGCCCATGGTAAGCAGCAAATCGCCCTCGCCCACCATCTTCTCGAGCTCCTCATTGAGCTCAAGACGGCTCGAGCAGTACACGACCTCCTTGCCGGGATGCTTGGCGCGCACGGTATCGGCAAGCATCTTGGACGTGACGCCCGGGATGGGCATCTCGCCGGCAGAGAACACGTCAATCAACAGCAGCTTGTCAGCATTGGCGAATGCGTCGGCAAAGTCATCGCACAGAGCCTGCAGGCGCGAATAGCGGTGCGGCTGGAACACGACGTCGACATGTTTGTAGCCCAGCGAAGAGGCAGCAGCGAGCGTCGCCTTGATCTCGGTGGGATGATGGCCGTAATCGTCAACCACCGTGATGCCGTCGATATCGCCCACGTGGGTAAAGCGACGGCGGACGCCTTCAAAACTCGAAAGTGCCTTAGCGGCGGCGTCGATATCGAGGCCTAGGACATGGGCGACGGTCAAGACGGCCGTGGCGTTGAGCATGTTGTGACGACCGGGGTTGCTCTTAATCTCGACAGCGTGCTCGGTGCCGTCATCAAAGCGAACGATAAAGTCGCTCTGGATGCCCTTGACATCCGGATGCACGCAGACGATGTCGTTGGTCTCGGCAAAGCCATAGGAAAGCACATGACGGCCCGTCGACTTGGCAAGCTCGACCAGATGCGGGTCCTCGCCACAGACGATGACCGTGCCGTCCTCGCCCACCAGACTCATAAACTTGGCGAAGGTGGCCTCGATCTCCTCGATACCCGAGTAATGATCGAGATGGTCGGCCTCGACGTTGGTCACGATGACCACATTGGGGTTAAGGAACAGGAAGGAGCTGTCGGACTCATCCGCCTCGGCGACAAAATAGTCGCCCGAGCCGTTCTTGCCGTTGGTATCGTAGCCCTCGACAATGCCACCGATCAGGAAGCTGGGGTCCAGACCCATGCGGTCGAGCATGGTGGCACACATCGAAGAGGTCGTGGTCTTGCCGTGAGTACCGGCGACGGCGACGGTGGTGTAGCCGTGGCCCAGAGCCGAGAGCATCTTGGCGCGAGGCCACACGGGAATACCCAGCTCGCGCGCACGGACGAGCTCGGGGTTGGACTCGGGAATAGCGGTAGAGACCACGACGACGTCGGGCTTGACCTCGTCGATGGTGGCGGCCTCATGGCCCACATGCACCTTCACGCCGGCGCGGGTAAGCTGGCGAATATAGCGCGACGTCTTAAGGTCGGAGCCGGTAACGACATAGCCGCGTTCGTGAAGGACGAGGGCGATGCCGCTCATGCCGGCGCCACCGATACCGATAAAATGGGCGCTCTTGAAATCGGGCGCGGAGGTTGCAGTCTGGGAATCAGCCATGTGCTCGTGTACTCCTTGCGTAAACACTGCCTGTAACCCGTCTACTGTACCGCACCTACCGCATCCGCGCGAGGGCGACCCGCGATATCCCGTCTAACTAACGCAATCCTTCTACCGCGTCTGCCAAAAGGACGGCAGCGCGATCCTGGGCCAAACCGCGAGCCACCTGACGCATGGCATCGCGCGCCTGCGCATCATCGATAAGATGCAGCAGCTCATCGGCAAACGCCTGGGTATCAATATCGGCATCGGCGCAGAGCACGCCAGCACCGGCATCGACCAGATAGCGGGCATTGGTGGTCTGATGATCGGCCGTCGCATGCGGATACGGCACCAGTACCGAAGGTGTGGCAAGGGCCGCGATCTCGGCAACGCTCGAAGCGCCCGAGCGCGAGAGGACCAAATCGGCCGCGGCCAGCATATCGCCCATATTGTCGATGTAGGGCTGGACGCGATACCGCTTCGCCTCCTCGGGCATCAGGGCAAGAGCACGCTCGGTGTCCTCGAAGCCATCGGCGCCCGTCGAATGCAAAACATAGAGATTATCGCGCGAGAGCAACTCGTTTTTAAGCGAAGCCACGCGCTCATTAAGATGTTGAGCACCAAGTGAGCCGCCAAAAACCAGCAGGAGTGTGGCGTCCTCAGGCACGTCGAGAGCCCTGCGACCGCGAACCCGATCCCCCTCGATCACAGAACGGCGCACGGGGTTGCCGGTCATGAGCACATGGTCAGGATCGCCCTCACGCTCAAACACGGAACGTGCTGCCGGCACCGAGATGCAAACGCGGGCGGCATGCGAACTCATCATCTTGTTAGCAAGGCCCGGAACGGAGTTCTGTTCATGCAGCAGATACGGAATGCCCGAGTCTTTGCACCAGCCCAGAAGCGGGACCTCGACATAGGCGCCAAAACCTATAGCGACATCGGGCTTGCAGGCTTTAGAAAAATGGCTGCCGAGCGCGCGCTTCGCCTTATAGACACGCCACAGCGAGCTCAATGCCGTCCAAGGGCGAGAGCGGTCGAAGCCCGTAACCGTAATCGGCACAAAATCGAACCCTGCCTCGGGAACCAGACGACCCTCGAGCTTATGCGACTGACCCACAAACACAACGTGGTGGCCACGGTCACGTAGCTCCTCGGCCAAGGCAAGTGCGGGGTTGATATGTCCCGCCGTGCCGCCGGCTGCGATAGCAACGGTCATCTTATCGGTCATGGTAGTCCCTTCGTACGCGCGGCCCCTGGTCGTCGGTGCGCAAGCGCGCCGACGGGTCCGAATTCAAGTCGATCCGATTATATCCGCCACCCGTATTGCGCGGCGTCGGTCGTTGCGGGCGACTCTGCGGCACCGAGCGCGGACGAGCATCCGACTCCGAAGCAAAACCGTTCAAGACGGTAAAACCGCCACGCGACGAGCGCTCCCCACGCGTATGGGGAACACCGGCAGTGCTCTCGTCCATAACGGCAAAGCTATCGCGACGACGATCGTATTCATCGCGTCGAGCGCTCTCGTGCGAGACGCGTAAAATAAGCCCGGCGAGCATGAGCGACACGATAATCGACGAGCCGCCATAGCTGATAAACGGCAGCGGCTTACCCGTCATAGGAAACACGTTGAGAATACCCAGCGCGTTGATCAAAAACTGCACCGCGAGGATAACCGCAGAGCCCGAAGCCATGAGCGCCCCGCGACGATCGGCGGCCTGCTCGGCAATTCGAAACGCCGAGTAGATCAGCATCGCAAACACCAAGAAAAACAGCAGCGTCCCCAAAAAGCCAACCTCCTCGCCAATGATGGCCAGGATGTAGTCGTTGTGTGCCTCGGGCAAATACGAGTACTTCATGGTTGAGTTACCGATACCGCGGCCGAACAGTCCGCCCGAAGCAAACGCCATAATGGCGAGCGTTGCCTGATACCCGTCTCCATATTCATCTGCCCAAGGGTTCAAGAGAACCTGAATGCGCACCATACGGTACGGCTCGACGACAAGAGCGATCACGATGATGACGGCGCCAGCAAGAATCGCACCGATAATGAATTTTGGGTCAAGACCGGCAAAGAGCGCCATGCACATGATCGTCAACAGAATAATCAGGATGGTGCCAAAGTCGGGCTGAATAAAAATCAAGACGAGCGATATGCCCAAATATAAGCCCATGCCCTTAAGGAACTCATTGATGTTACCGCCGGGCGAAAACACGCGATCGAGCATGATGGCAGAATAGGCAATGGCAAACGGCTTGAGAAACTCCGATGGCTGAAACTGAATGCCGGCAATGCTCAGCCAACGCGTAGCGCCACGGCTGCCGCTACCAAAGAGGAACACCGCAAGCAGCAAGATCATCATAGCGATAAGGGCAAGTTTAAGCGCCCCTTCGCCAAACCAGCTATCGGGTGCAACGCGCGCGATGAACTCGAGGGCAGCAACGCCGACGACAGTGAACATAAACTGCCGGAACAAAAAGTAGGTCGCGGAGTCGTTCTCGTGAAGCGCCTCGACTGAAGAAGCCGAGTACACCATAAGCAGGCCAAAACAGACCAGCGAGAACAGGCAGGTCAAAAAGACCAGGCGGGGTCGCATGATACGTGCGGGGACGCCGGCGATATAACGTTCGCCGATGCCCTGCGTGCGACGACCGGCGCGCGGCGTGCTGCGCTGCGAGGAAGCACGGTCCGAGTCGGGCCTCCTCATATTCTGTCGGGGGCTCTCCTCTCTCACCGGCAACCCCTATTCCATTTGCGTATTGGACGCAGCTGCAAGCTGGGCCACATAGTCCTTAAACACGCGACCGCGCTCCTCGTAGCCCGAGAACTCATCGAACGAAGAGCAGGCGGGCGACAGTAAGATCACATCGCCGCGGCTCGAGAGCGAACGGGCAACGTCCACGGCATCGCGCAGGTCGTCGGCCTGAGCGATATCGACATCACCGTCGACATCCGCCTCGTCCATAGCGGCGGTAAAGCGCTCGCACGCGTCGCCAAAGCAGACCACCGAGCGAACGTTATCCATCACAACGCGGGCAAAGGACTCGAGCGGCGTGCCCTTATCGTGACCGCCGAGCAGCAAGATCACATCGTCATCGGGAAACGCCGTCAGGGCCTTTTCGACCGCATCGGTGTTCGTTGCCTTGGAATCGTTAACATAGCGCACGCCATCGATCTCGCCACAGGGCTCAACGCGGTGCTCCAGCGGCTGGAACGAGACCAGGCCGCGACACACACCGTCAACATCGGCGCCGACCGTCAGGGCCGCCGTGGCAGCACACAGGGCATTGATTACATTGTGATGGCCCGAAATCTTAAGCTCGGACGTATCGACGAGCGGGGTCTCGACGCCCTTCAGGCGAATGACCATCTTGCCATCGCGAACAAATGCGGCGTCCTCGCCCGCAGGCTCGTCAAAAGCAACCTTGCAGATGCGACGGCCCGGAACATAGATGTACTCATCGAACTCGTGGATACCGGCATCCTCGACATCAACAATCACCAGGTCATCGTCGACCATATTCTCGAAGAGCTTAATCTTGGCGAGCGCATAGTTCTTATGGCTCTTATGCCAGCCCAGATGATCGGGGGTAATGTTGAGCAGCACCGCCACACGGGGGTGAAGCTCCTGGGTCGTTGCGATCTGATAGCTCGAAAGCTCCGCCACAAACCACTCGTTATGCGCACGGCCATCGATCTCGTTCACCGGAGGCTCGCCAATGTTGCCGACAGCAACGCTCGCCTCGCCCGCCGCCTTAAGCAGGTAATCGGTCAGCGACGTGGTTGTCGTCTTGCCGTTGGTGCCCGTAATGGCAATCCAATTTTGGGGAGACAGACGGTAGGCAAACTCGGGCTCACCCATAATCTGGGCAGCGTGATCACGGCCAGCCTTAAAGAATGCCGAGAACTCCGAGATGCCCGGACACGTCACGCATACATCAAACGCGCCCTCGACCTGCTCGGTTCCGTAGACAAACGATGCCCCGTGCGCCTCGAGCGAGCGCGTGGCATCGTTGGGCTCGGACGCGCCGCCACCGTAAACGGTAACGGCACTCACGCGCTCGGGATGCGCAAGCGCCCAGCGAGCGACATCAAGACCGGACTTGCCCTGGCCCAAAACGAGCAGGCTAAAGACATTAGCAAGAGGCATGAAAGACCACTATCCCAACTGGAAGAACAACGCGAGGCCCAGGGCTCCGAAGGCCGCGGCGACAATCCAAAAACGGATGACGACCTTGGTCTCGGCCCAGCCCTTCTTTTCGAAATGATGATGAATGGGCGCCATAAGGAAGACGCGCTTGTGCGTAAAGTGGAAATAGACAACCTGGATCATGACCGACAGGGTCTCGACGATAAACAGACCGCCGATGATGAGGGAAACGACTTCGGTGTTGGTCATGATGGAGGTGCAGGCAAAAGCGGCACCCAGGGCAAGCGAGCCGGTATCGCCCATAAAGATGCTCGCCGGATAGCAGTTGAACCACAAAAAGCCCAGGCAGGCGCCGGCGCACGCCGTGCAGAAGATGGACAGGTTCACATCGCCGTGCAAAAACGCCATGGCGGCCATGGCCAGCATGGCGATCATGGAGGTGCCGCCGGCAAGACCGTCCAAGCCGTCGGTGAGGTTTACGGCGTTGGAAAGGCCCGCGATCATCAGCCAGCAAAAGACAAGGTAGAGCCACGGAAAAGAGAGGCCGCAAATGGTGGTCGAGAGCACACCAAGGTCGATCGTCAGGCCACCGGGGAAACGAATCTCGGGGGCGACGCCGCACCAGTTGACAGCAAGCACGGTAAAGGTAACGCAGATGAGGGTAAGGCCAATCATCTTGGCGTGAGGCGTCAGGCCGAGCGAGCGGCCGTGCGTGACAGAAGTCAGGTCGTCGATGAGGCCAAGAACGCCGGTTGCCAGCGTGGCGAGCAGCACAAGCACGAGCTCGGTGGTGAGCTTTCCCATCAAAAGGCAGGTCAGCGAAACGGCAACCAGGATGATGACGCCACCCATGGTGGGCGTGCCCTGCTTAATCAGGTGACGCTTGGGGCCATCGGCGCGAACCTGCTGGCCGATGCCCTCGACCTTCAGGAGCTTAATCCACCACGGCATAAGCAGCATCGCGATGACGGCGGCGATGCCCAACCCCAAAAATGCCTGGTACGTAGGATACGAAGGATTGCCGAACATGGACTAGCACACACCTTCCACAAAGCGATCGAGCTCAACGAAGCGTGAGCCCTTGACCAGCACGACATCATGCTGCTCAAGAGCGCCGCCCATACGGTCGAGCACCTGCTGATAGTCGGAGAACACCTGAATGCGGTCCTCATCCATACCCATCATGCGCGCGGCCTCGGCCATACGCTGGGCAAGCTCACCGCCGACACATGCGAGCATATCGAGCTTCTTGGCCGCCGCATAGGCGCCCACCAGCTCATGCATGCGAGGAGCCTCGTCGCCCATCTCGCCCATCTCGCCCAGAACCGCCATGCGCGAACCCGTGCACGAAAGCGAACACAGCAGGTCGAGGCCGGCTGCCATCGATTCGGCACTGGCGTTATATGAGTCGTCGATGACGCGAGCGCCGCTCTTGGCGCGCTTGATTTCCTGGCGATGCCCGGTAATCGTAAGACCCCTAAAGGCGGCATCGATCTGCTCGGGCGTCACGCCAAGACGATAGGCAACCGCCGCGGCCTTAACGGCATTGGGAACGGACTGCGCGCCGGGAATGGCAAGCAGTGTGTCGATAGTCTCGCCCAAGCCAAAATCGAGCGTAAAGACCGGGCGCCCCTCGTCATCAATGCGAATGTCGCACGCACGGACCTCATCGTCGTCCGAGACGCCCGCAAGCATCACGTCGACGCCCGCAGGCGCGGCAAAGGTGTCGCGGATGAACGGAGTAAAGTCGTCCTCACCACCCAAAACCAGCAACGGGAGAAGGTCTCCGGCGGCGCACATGCCGCCAACAATCTCGGATTTGGCACGAGCGATATTCTCGCGACTGCCCAGAATACCGATATGGGAGGTGCCGATCTTGGTCACAATGGCAAGGTTGGGATTGGCGGACTGAGACATGCGCTCAATCTCGTGGAAATGGTTCATGCCCATCTCGAGCACCAGAACCTCGGTGTCGGCAGGGGCCGCCAGCACCGTGAGCGGCATACCGATCAGGTTGTTGTAGTTACCCTTGGTTGCCCAAACGCGATAGCGCTTGGCGAGCACCGCGGCGAGCACGTCCTTGGTCGTTGTCTTGCCGATAGAGCCGGTAATGCCAATTACCAGGCAGCCAAGCTCCAAACGATAAGCGTGAGCCAGGCGCAGCAAAAACTCCTCGGGGTCATCGGTATGCAGGATGGCGCAGCCCTTCTCATGGGCCAGCGAAAGCAGCTCGGCATCGGGCTCGCGCGTCATCACTACGGCGCCGGCACCCAACTCGATGGCACGGGAAGCAAAGTCGTTGCCGTCGACCTTTTCACCCGGGAAGGCGACGAATATCGTGCCCTCCTCAACCTGGCGCGAGTCGATAACGCAACCGCGGCATACCCGATCGGCTTCTCCCGTCACGGTTCGGGCCCCTGTTGCGGCCGCGAGATTGTTGACGGCGATCTCTATCATTGCAGCTCCCCTGTAAACCTAATAATGCTATCGGCGTATTGTATCCCAGCGCCGCCTACGCGTGGTGCAGGGCGTGTGAACAACCCGGATTAACCGACTGGCCATTTCATAGATAGTAACCCCCTACTTGGTGCGCGGGACACCCAACACGTCAAGCGCACTGGCCATAATGGACTGGAACGGCACTGCGGCGGCATCGGAGCCTGACGGGGTTCCGTCAAGGGTGATATAGCACAGGACCTTGGGCGACTGCGCCGGGGCAAACCCCATAAAAGACGACATGTAGTTCTCTTTGAGGTAGCCGCCGTTCTCATCGGCGCGCTCGGCCGTACCTGTCTTGCCCGCCACGTCGTAGCCGTCCACCGCGCCGCCAACGCCCGTTCCCTCGGCAACGACCGTCTGCATACACGATGTCACCTGCGAGGCGGCCTCCTCGGAAATCGCGCGATCCCCCTCGCCCCAATCCTTTTCATCGCCCTTGCTCGACTTATAGAAGTGCGGAGTCATCATCACGCCGCCGTTCGCGATGCCGCCCACGGCACGTGCGACCTCAATCGGCGAGACGGACAGCGCCTGGCCAAAGCTCATAGCACCCAAGGTGGCACCATCGTACTGGTCGCGCTCCTTGACGATGCCCAGACTCTCACCCGGAAAATCGACACCGGAGCTATGACCGATACCCCACTTGTCCACATAGGTGGCAAAATCATCGGCACCGATCTTGCGCCCCACCAGGACAAAACCGACATTGGACGAACGGCGCATCATCTCGCGTACGTCCATTGTCATGGTGTAGTCACGCTTGTCGGCATCGGTAACGGTATCGTCGCCCACCTTGATACTCGCGGGAACCTCAAACGATGTGCTCGGGCGCACAACGCCCAAATCAAATCCGGCGCCCGCAACCAGCGTCTTAAAGACCGAGCCGGGCTCGTAGGCATCCGTCACCAGACGAAGGTTCATGTCCTCGGTCTTGGCGTTTTCCAAATTGGTCTGGTCGTAGGTCGGATACGAGCAGGCGGCCAGGATCTCTCCAGTCGTCGGGTCGGTCACCAGGGCCGACCCGTTTTTGGCCTTCGTCTTCTCGACCGCCTCGGCCAAGGCATCTTCCGCGGCGCGCTGAATGTTGACGTCGATCGTCGTCACGATATCCACGCCATCAATCGCGGCAACCTTTTTATAGGCACCGCCCGCGATGTAGCCGCCATCTCTTGCGCGCTCGCGCACAAGAGAGCCATTCGTTCCGGTCAGAAGCTCATCGTATTGTTTTTCGAGTCCAGTCAGGCCAGCGTTGTCCACGTTCACGACGCCCAGCACCTGAGAAGCCAGGTTTCCATACGGGTAAACCCGCTTCATCGCCTGCTCAAAGAGCACGCCGGGTAGATTCTTCTTTTCCAGGGCGGCAGCGTCATCCTCGTCGACCTGGCGCTTGATATACACCCAGGAACCATCAGACAGTACCAGCTTGCGACAGGTCTTTTTATCGATACCGGTGGCCTTGACCAGCGCCGAGACCGTCTTGTCGACGTCCTCGACAAGCTGAGGGTTCACGGCGACATTGCGGCATTCGACTGACGACGTCAGCACGTTGCCGTTGCGGTCGTAGATAGTGCCACGTTTGGCATAGAGCGTCTGTGAAAGCAGACGCCGCGCGTCCGCGCGCTCGCGCAGCTTGTCAGCATTCACGATCTGGTATTCGGCAAGACGGAAGACGCCCGCGGCAAGGCCAACCCCGATACAGCCCATAACGACATCGCGGCGAGGCAGCGGCGTTCCCGTAACCCATTCAGACGACGACCCCTTGCGCGCGCCCGTATTGCGCACCCGAGGTCCGCCCGAACCACGAAGACGCGACGCAGGGTCGTTGCCATAGGACGGCCCCGCGTTGTAAGATGGCCGACCCGTTCCTTGATAACCAGAACGTCCCCGCGAGGAGGGACGTCCAGACCCGTGGTCCCCGTCGGAACCGCGGCGATAGTCATTTGTCATACTCAGCTACCGTCTTATTTACTGAGCGGCCGCAGTCGAGCTAGCGCCCGCGGCTGCATCCTGCGAAAAGTCAAGCGTAACGCTCTCGCTGGGCTCCACCATGCCATAGGCGCCCGCAAGATCGCGAATACGCGTGTCGGCACCATAGACCGAATGCATGACCTCAAGGTTAGAACTCTCGTCGGTCGCCTTCTCGAGCGTGTTGGTAAGCCCTGCGTTGCCGTTAAGCACCTGGGCCGTAACACCGGCAAGCGCCACGCGCGCGACACCGATCGTCATGAAGACAGCCGCAATGATGCAAACCGTTTTAAGAACGCTCATGAAAACCGGGCTTACCGCCTGGTTTGCCTGACGGCCCGCGCCCGTGTAGACATCAAAACGCGGCGTGCGTTGCTCACGAGGGGCAACGGGCGCCTGCGGTGCCTCGCGGTAGGCGGGCATGGCGTTCATATCATAGGCGAGTGCTGCGTTTGAGGTGTTATAGCCCATGATATGCCGCCTCCCATCCCGAGTACGTTGGTAGTGTGTTTAAGCTTCGTTTATGGTGCGAGCGGGAGGTCCAATTTCGCGCGGTCGCGCCTACAGGCGCTGCGCCACGCGGATTTTGGCTGATCTCGCCCGAGGGTTGCGCGCGACCTCATCGGGTTGGGCAACCAAGGGTTTGCGGGTGATGACCTTGAGTATCGGCACGTTGCCGCACACGCACACCGGAATCTCCGGCGGACACGTGCACCCCTGGCTCATCTCCTTAAAGTGGTTCTTTACGATACGGTCCTCGAGCGAGTGATACGAGATGACGCAGATGCGTCCGCCCGGGTTGAGCCACCTGGTGGCGGCGTCAAGCCCCCTCTCGAGCACATCGAGCTCGTGGTTGACCTCGATGCGAATGGCCTGGAAGCTCTTCTTGGCCGGGTGTCCACCATGCCGACGAGCGGCAGCCGGAATGCCAGCCTTGATGATCTCGACAAATTGACCGGTGGTTTCGATCGGTTCTTGCTCGCGACGGCACACGATCTCGCGCGCAATCTGCGAGGCGAACTTCTCTTCGCCATAGACGCGTAGAATCCGGGCGAGGTCGTGTTCGTTATAGGTGTTGATGACCTCAGCTGCGTTTAGGGTGTTGTTACCCGGATCCATCCGCATGTCCAATGGGGCATCTTCGTTATACGAAAAGCCCCTGCCAGGGATATCGAGTTGCGGTGACGAAACGCCCAAGTCAAACAGGAAGCCATCGACCCCGGGCACCTCGGCCGAGCAAAGCAGCTCGTCCAAGTCGCCGAAGTTGCCCTTCAGCAGCTGGTGCGGGACGCCGGGAACCTCGCGGTCCAGACGGGCGCCAGCGGCCTCGAGGGCCATGTCGTCCTGATCGACGCCGAGCAAAAGGCCCGTCTCCCCCACCTGCGCGGCCATCTTTACCGAATGACCGGCACCGCCAAGGGTGCAATCGCAGACAACGGAGCCGCTCTTGAGCTGCAGCGACTCAAGCACTTCGCCGAGCATGACAGGTTCATGCCGATATTCTTGTGTCAAGATCCCACGCTCCATCCGTTACTCGTGCCTTGCCCTTACGAGAAGAAGAGGTCAAGCAGAGCCTCGTCGTCATCGTCCTCATCGGCCGCGGCGCGGTCCCAAACCTCAAGGTGGTCGTAGTTGCCCACAACCGTGACCTCGCGGTCAAGGTTCGCCTGCTTGCGGAGAGACTCAGAAAGACCGATACGACCGGCGCTGTCCACATCCATCGACGTGGTGCGCTTGTTGATCGCCCTCATGAGCTTCTGGTCGTTGATGTCACGCGGGTTAAAACCCTCGTGGCCCTCACGACCCGCGAAGAGTCCTTCGACCCACTTATCGAAGGCCTCGGCAGAGAACACGTACAGAGCATCGACATCCAAGGCTTTGAACACGCGAACGTGCTCTCCAAGTTCCTCGCGAAGGGGTGCAGGCAGGGACAGACGACCTTTTGCATCGAGATTGCGCTCGTATGCACCAGTCATTCCCATGTGCGCCCTCCCCTCGGTTACTCAGATGGCACGTACGCGGGGAACCACCCCGCCTGTCGACGTCATTAATAATATGGGGAACTGCCCCATTTTTCAACACCTTTCCCCACCCCTTCCCCCACCCTACCCCACCACTCCACCCCCTAACTATTGGGCGCCACCCCCGAGCATATGTTCGAAAACACAATATGTTGTGTTTAACGCAAAGGCGGGATGCCACCTGTAGCACCCCGCCTTTCAACCTCAACCTTCAAGTTGACCTTGAGGCGATTTTTACGTCCCTTTACATCCCGTTCACATCGCCCCCAAACTCTCCCACGCGCGGCATGTGCACCCCGCCGCGCCATTGGCCGGTGGCGCAAAATGGGACGGACCCCCGATTGCCAAAACGTGCGCAACAGCACGTTCCAGCAATCGGGGGTCCGTCCTCGGATAGCATGTAATCGCAGCTCAGCAGCGTATTAGCGATGTGCCAGCGGGTGGGCCGCCAGGTAAACCTCAGTCAGCTGCGTACGATCGACATGCGTGTAGACCTGCGTCGTCGATATATCGGCGTGTCCCAAGATCTCCTGCAGCACGCGAAGGTCCGCGCCGCCCGCGAGCATATGGGTGGCAAAGGAATGGCGCAACGTGTGCGGATGGAGTCCCACCAACCCCACCTGGCGTCCGTAGCGCTCGCATATGACGTGAACACCCTGACGCGACAGACGCCCGCCGTTCTTGTTTAAAAAGACCGCCGGCGTCTCTGTCCCACGAGCATGAGCCGCCAGAAGTCGGCGCCCATCACATATATAGTGCGTCAGGGCACGCGCCGCGCTTCCCACCAAAGGGACCAGACGCTCCTTGGAGCCCTTGCCGCGAACCAGCACAAAGCCGTCATCGGCATGGATATCACTCACATCGAGCCCCACCAGCTCGCTCACGCGCAGGCCGCACCCATACAGCACTTCCAAGATAGCGCGATCGCGCAGACCCATCTCACCATCCGGAAAATCCTGGTCGAGCAATGCCGAAACATCCTCCACCGAAAGGCACTCCGGCAGGCGCTCGGCCTTTTTTGGCAAACGCAACGCCGCCGTAGGATTTTGGGTCACGGCCCCATCGCGCACCAAAAAGGCATGCAGGCCTTTGACGGCAGCGAGCGCGCGCTCCACCGAGGCATCGGAATAGCCCCCATCGCGCCGATCGGCGATAAAGTCCTCAATGACCCGCCGACTCACGTCCTCAAAGGACGCAATGCCCGTCCGCTCCAGATAGGCACAGTAGGTCGTCAGGTCTCGGCGATAGGCGGCAATCGTGTTACGCGCCAAGCCCCGCTCGACTGCAAGGTAATCAAGAAACTCCCCCGCCGCCACAGCGAGCGGCGAAGGAGCTTCTCCGATATGTTCCCGGTTCGCCGGCAACCTTAGTCCGTCGAACGATTCATGGGCGTCACCTGCAGGCGATCGACGCCCTCATGCTGGCCAATCGAGGCACGCACGAACTCTCGGAATAGCGGCTGAGGATTGGTGGGGCGGCTCTTAAACTCGGGGTGAGCCTGGGTGGCCACGAACCACGGGTGCACATCGCGCGGCAGCTCGACCATCTCGACCAGACGCTCATCAGGCGAAAGACCCGAGATGACAAGACCGGCGTCCTCGAGCTGATCGCGGAAGGCATTGTTGAACTCAAAACGGTGACGGTGGCGCTCGTAGACAAGCTCCTCGCCATACGCCTCACGCGCGAGGGTATCGGCAGCGAGCTTGCACGGATAGGCGCCCAGGCGCATGGTGCCGCCCTTCTCGGTCACGTCCTCCTGCGAGCTCATCAGGTCGATTACGCTAAACGGACCGTCCGGATCAAACTCGGAGGAGCTGGCACCGGCAAGGCCGACAACGTTGCGGGCGAACTCGCACACGGCAACCTGCATACCCAGGCAAATGCCCAGATACGGAATCTTGTGCTCGCGAGCAAACTCGGCAGCAAGGATCTTGCCCTCCAGGGCGCGCTTGCCAAAGCCGCCGGGAACCAGGATGCCCGATGCGTCGCCCAGAACCTCATTGACGTTTTCGGCATCGAGGCTCTCACCATCGACCAGCTGCACATCTACGTGACGATCGTAGAAAACGCCCGCGTGATGCAGGGCCTCGATAACCGACAGATATGCATCGGGAAGCTGGGTGTACTTTCCCACAACGGCAACCTTAACCTTATCGGCGTGATGGTTGGCATGGTTTTGCTTGCGCAGGAACTCATTCCATGCGCTCATATCGCGCTCGCGCGGATCGAGGCCAAGGCGCTCGCAAATGCGCAGGTCAAAGTCCTGCTCCGCGAGCAGCTGCGGCACGTCGTAAATGCTCGCGCAATCCTCGTTGGTAAAGACACAGTCGGTGTCGACGTCGCAGAAACTCGCGATCTTGCCGCGGATAGCGTCATCAATATGGTGATCGGAGCGCAGCACAATGATGTCCGGCTGGATACCAAAGCTGCGCAGCTCCTTGACGGAGTGCTGCGTGGGCTTGGTCTTAACCTCGTGGGCGGCGGCGATATAGGGAACGAGCGATACGTGGATGTAGCAGACGTTCTCGGGACCGGCCTCCTTGCGGTACTGGCGGATAGCCTCCACGAACGGCTGCGACTCGATGTCGCCGATCGTGCCACCCAGCTCGGTAATGACAACGTCGGAGCCAGTCTGCTCCTCAATGCGGCGGAATTTGTCCTTGATAGCATTGGTGACATGCGGGATCACCTGGACGGTACCGCCCAAAAAGTCACCGCGACGCTCGCGGGCAATCAGGCTCTTGTAAATGGCGCCCGTCGTAAAGTTAGAATCGCGGGTCAGGTTCTCGTCAATAAAACGCTCGTAGTGGCCCAGGTCCAGATCGGACTCGTAGCCGTCCTCGGTCACAAAGACCTCACCGTGCTGGAACGGGCTCATGGTACCGGGGTCGACGTTCAGATACGGGTCGGCCTTCTGCATCGTCACCTTGTAGCCGCGCGACTTGAGCAAACGGCCCAGCGATGCCGCGGTAATGCCCTTGCCCAAAGACGAAACCACGCCGCCGGTCACAAACACATGCTTAGTCATATTGAATTACCTGCGCTTCCCGTAGAAGTTGTCCATACACATCTTACGGGTCTTCATTGTAATACTCGAGAAAGAAGCAGTTCGCCATTTTTCACCAAAGTGCTTGCATTTCTCCATCTCGAAACAAAACGCCGCCCGGGACCCGAGCGGCGTAGCAACAACTTAGGCGGCAGATCGCTACCGATCGGCAAGCTCGTCCCTGAGCATATCCCGAACGAGCATACCCGCGCGGATGCCTTTCAGATACCACCCGCCACGCTCGGTAAGGCAAATACCATTTGCAAGCTGGCCGCCATCCTCGCTATAACGCGAAACGACCTCGATCAAACCGTCAGAATCCAAGCGCTCAATTGCGGCGCGGGCTCGATACGGAGACACCCCAACGTGCTCCGCAAGCGTTTTGCGCGAGAAGCCATATGTCCCGCCACTTTCGGATTGCTGGGCAATCTCCATCAACACCAGCACTTCGACACGCTTCATATCGTTGACACTCGCACGACCCTTGCCCGCCATGGCAGCCTCCTCTAACCGAGCACGAGCATCCAGCGCGCCGTGCACGACCGACACACCTCACGATGGCAGGTAATATCCATCATGCGGCATCCCGCTAAGGATGAAACAGTTACGATTATTGTATACCGCCCAAATTGTTTTTAGGCAGGTAAACGGCTATTTTTCGCCGAAATAGACGCTTTATTGATCAAAAAGCCGTACCGGGCGCTAACCCGATACGGCCAAAAGGCGATGCAATTACCGCGGTACTTCAAACTTAGCGATGGAAGAAACCACGACGCTCAAACTTGGGCTCGCAGCACACGTTGATGCCCAGTTTACGCAACACCGTCTCGTCCGTCGGCGAGATAATCACGCTAAAGAAGGCATCGCAACCGCGCAGCTGCTCCAGGCCCGAAAGGACACGAGCGGCCGTCTCGCTCGTAGCCGAGGTGATCGA
This sequence comes from Collinsella sp. CLA-ER-H9, assembly GCF_040092295.1. NCBI lineage: Bacteria > Bacillati > Actinomycetota > Coriobacteriia > Coriobacteriales > Coriobacteriaceae > Collinsella > Collinsella sp. CLA-ER-H9. Next base: position 7,906 of record NZ_JBBNLV010000010.1, on the reverse strand, counting down.
CAGCGCCATAAGCGTCTCGTCGGTGTGAAGGCGCGGGTTTTTGCTGCCCAGGAAATGCGTCTTGAGCTTGCTGATGGGCTCGATCGCCTCGTCGCTGATGACTTCAAGCTCAAGGTCGACGCCCGAAACATGCTTGAGAGCGTTCATAATGAGCGAACTTGCGGCGCCCAGGCGCGTGGAGGTCTTACCGGTCACCACGGAACCGTCCGGCATGACCATGGCGCCCACGGGACCACCCGTCAGTTGCTCCCTGGTTAAGGCCGCCGAGCGCGCCGGTGAGTAGTTCTTATCGATGCCGGCCTTCTTCATAATAATCTTGAGACGGTCGACTTGCTCATCGCCCACGCCGGTACGGCGCACATTTTCGACCGCGGTAAAGTAGCGGCGGACGATCTCCATCTTGGAAGCGTCGCGGCAGGCATCGTCATCGGTGATGGCAAAGCCGACCATATTGACGCCCATGTCCGTGGGACTCTGGTAGGGGCTCTTGCCTAGGATCTTTTCCATCAGGGCACGGACCACCGGGAAGGCCTCGACGTCGCGGTTGTAGTTGACCGTGGTCTTGTTGTAGGCCTCAAGGTGAAAGGAATCGATGATGTTGGCATCGTCGAGGTCCGCCGTGGCGGCCTCGTAGGCAATATTGACCGGATGCGTCAGAGGAAGATTCCAGACCGGGAAGGTCTCAAACTTGGCATAACCGGCGGCGGTGCCGTGCTTATGCTCGTGATACAGCTGTGAGAGGCAGGTGGCGAGCTTGCCCGAGCCAGGGCCGGGCGCCGTCACGACAACGAGCGGACGCGTGGTCTCGACGAACTCGTTCTTGCCGTAGCCTTCGTCAGAAACGATCAGATCGACGTCGTGCGGATAGCCCTCAATGGGATAGTGCAGCTTGGCGGGAATGCCGAGTGCATTCAGACGATTGCGGAAGACGTCGGCAGCGGGCTGACCGGCATACTGCGTGATAACCACGGCCGCGACAGCAAAACCGTTGCCGCGGAACAGGTCGACCAGGCGCAAGACGTCCTCGTCATAGGTAATGCCCAGGTCGCCACGGGCCTTGTTCTTCTCGATATGGTTTGCATTGATTGCGATGATGACCTCGACGTCGTCGGCAATGCTCTTGAGCATGCGGAACTTGCTGTCCGGCTCAAAACCCGGCAGCACGCGACTCGCATGATAGTCGTCAAACAGCTTGCCGCCAAACTCCAAATAGAGCTTGCCACCAAACTGCGAGATGCGCTCCTTAATGTGAGCAGCCTGCAGCTCGATGTACTTCGCATTGTCGAAACCCTGGCGCATGTGTGGCTCCCGTCCCGTTTCCATTTAATGTCCTAGGCGATTATAACGGAGCCCGCCCTCCCCGATACCCAGACCATCAACAGGCACCAACCAAACACGCTCACCACAACCACCGGGGACCCGGGGCAGCTCGTTTGGAACGGGGAACAAGTCACTCAGCACCAACAATGAAAACGTCGCAGGCAGAGCTGAAGCCAGCGAACGGGCACCAGAGCGAGCAAGCTTCCCCCTGCACCAACAAGGGGAACGTCGCAGGTGGAGCATAAGTCAGCGAAAGCCCGTCAGAGCGAGCAAGGTGACGTGAAAGAGGAGGGCATAGGCCTTTTGGCCATGCCCGACGATTGAACGTCAGATTGCCGCTCTGGCGGGTTTGCAGCGTCGAGTGGTTCCGGCGTTTGGTAAAACGCCGGAACACAAGAGCGCCCCCTCCCGCGCACGGAACGGGAGGGGGCTAAAGGTAGGAGTCTACCGGTGGGGTTACCCCACCGGACAGACGATGACCAGGTGATCCTTTACAGGATCGTCATGGTTTCCGTGGGGTACCCAAGGGGTACTTAGAGCATCACGCAAGCGACGGTCAGGATGACGGCGCAGACGACGGAGAGAGCGACGATGAGCTTAAGCGCAAACTTGAGCCAGGTCGTCCACTCGATCTTGGCCAAAGCAAGACCGCCCATGATGGCGCCGGAGGTCGGGGTGAACAGGTTCACGACACCGATGGCGGCGGAGAAGATCATGACCATGACCTCGGGCGAGAAGCCGAGCTTAACAGCCAGCGGTCCCATAATGGGCATGGAGACAGTAGCCATACCGGAGGTCGAGGGGATCAGGAAGGACAGGCCGAAGTAGACCAGGAAGCTCATGGGAGCGAAGATCACGCCGGACAGGCCAGCCAGAGCATTGGCGGCAGCGTCGAGGACGTAGACGTCGAGGCCGGTGCTAGCCATGAGGACGGAGATACCACGGGCGAGGGCGATGACGAGGACAACGGACATCATGTCGGCAGCGCCGGTGATGAAGGTGTTGACGATCTGCTTCTCGGACAGGCCACCGATGATACCGATCAGGATAGCCATGAGGAAGAACCAGGTGGAAGCCTCGTCGAAGTACCACTGGCCAATGGGCAGGCCGGTGATCAGGGCAGACCAGCCCTGGACGACGGCGTTACCGTCGGCGTCGTAGACAGCGCCAGCGTCAAAGAAGTTGGCGACGCCCTCGTTGAGGTCGGCCAGCGGGATGAAGCCGACGATCATGACGACGAAGGTGAAGGCAAAGGCGATCAGAACACCCTTCTGACGACCGGTGAGCTTGACCTCCTTGTTGACCTCGGAAGCAGCCTTGCCGTGAGCCTCTTCGGCGTCCTTGAGCTCCTGCATCGAAAGGATGGTGGAACCCTTGTCAGCCTTGACCTTCTTGGCATAGCTCATGACGAAGAAGATGGACATGGCAGTGGTAACAATCCACAGGACGGCACCGAGGCCGATGATGATGGACTGGTTGACCTCAATGCCAACACCGGTCAGAGCGTCGACGGCAGCGCCGACGGCGAACGGGTTAACCGTGGAGCCCAGGCAGCCGCAGCCAGCGCCGAGCAGGACGGTGGCAGCACCGACCATAGGGTCGAAGCCAGCGGCCATCATGGTAGCGGCAAGCAGGGCGTAGAAGGGAACGGTCTCCTCGCACATACCATAGGTGGTACCACCGAGGGAGAAGATGAGCATCAGCACGGGAATGAGCATGATCTCGTTGCCCTTAAGCTTCTGCACCAGAACGGCAATGCCGTTGTCCAGGGCGCCGGTCTCGGTCATCATGCCGAGGAAGCCGCCGAGGATCATAACGAAGAGGCAGACGGGCAGAGCATCAGCGAAGCCCTTAACCGGGGCGGTGCAGAAATCGCTCAGGCGGGCAGCGGTAACCTCGCCACCGGACGTACCGGAGACGATAACGGTAACAACCGCGACGATTGCCAGCAGAGCAAGAAGAATGGTGAACGATGAAGGCATACCGCGCTTTTTCTTAGCGGTCTCAGTCATAGTTCTCATCCCCCCTTCATAAATCAATTACTGATCTCGCCCGAAGCGGCTCTTCCGTGCCGTGCATGTCGCTCAGTGCGAGATTTTTACCATACAAAAGCGCTCGGGGTGCGCAGCAATGCACCCCGAGCGAGATGCTAGAAGCTCTTACTTGAGCGTAGCGTACATGACAGCCTTGATGGTGTGCATGCGGTTCTCGGCCTCGTCGAAGACCTTGGAAGCGGGGCTCTCGAAGACCTCGTCGGTGACCTCCTGCTCGGTGATGCCGAACTGCTCGCACTTCTCGGCGCCAATCGTGGTGTTGGTGTCGTGGAAGCTGGGCAGGCAGTGCAGGAAGATGGCACCCGGGTTGGCCATAGCCATGACCTCGGAGGTGACACGATACGGGGTGAGCTGAGCGATGCGCTCGGCCCAGACCTCGTCGGGCTCGCCCATGGAGACCCAAACGTCGGTGTAGATAACGTCGGCACCGGTGACGCCGTCCTTGACGTCGGTGGTCAGCTTGATGGTGCAGCCGTTGGCCTCGGCGATGGGCTTGCAGGCCTCGATAACGTCGTCAGCGGGCATGCACTCCTCGGGGCCGCAGGCCACGAAGTTCATGCCGAGCTTGGAGCAGACGACCATGAGGGAGCGAGCGACGTTGTTCTTGCAGTCGCCCATGAAGACGAGGGTCTTGCCCTTGATGTCGTAGTTGAAGTTCTCCTGGACGGTCAGGATGTCGGCGAGCATCTGGGTGGGATGCCACTCAGTAGTCAGGCCGTTCCACACGGGCACGCCGGACTTAGCAGCGAGCTCCTCGACGTCGTCCTGGGCAAAGCCGCGGAACTCGATGCCGTCATACATGCGGCCGAGAACGCGAGCGGTGTCCTCGATGGACTCCTTCTTGCCCATCTGCGACGAACCAGGATCGAGGTAGGTGACGCCCATGCCCAGATCCATGCCGCCGACCTCGAAGGCGCAGCGGGTACGAGTGGAGGTCTTCTGGAAGAGCAGAACGATGTTCTTGCCCTCGAGATAGCGATGCGGAACGCCAGCGCGCTTCATGTCCTTGAAGTTCTTGGAGAGCTTGAGCAGGTACTCGATCTCCTCGGTGGTGAGGTCGAGGAGCTTGAGGAAGCTACGGCCGGAGAGGTTAACACCCATGGTTCGTTTCCTTTCGAAGAAATGAATTACGTAAGTAATTAGTGTTGCCCGTTTGACGGGCGAAACCGGTGCGGTTGTAGGGGGACCGCACCGGAAACGGAAAACCTTAGAGGTCCTCGCGCCAGAAGGGCATGCTCATGCAGCGGGGGCCGCCGCGGCCGCGGGAGAGCTCGGCGGAGGGCACGACGAGAAGGTCCAGGCCCTCCTTGTACAGCACGTCGTTGGTGACGGTGTTGCGGGCGTAGACGCAGATCTTGCCGGGCTCGACGCACAGGGTGTTGGAGCCGTCGTTCCACTGCTCGCGGGAGGCCGCGATCGGGTCGCCGCCGCCGCAGGGGATCAGCTTGACCTGGTCGACGCCGGTAGCGTCCTCCAGGACGTGCTCGAGGGTGTCCTCGATCAGGCGGATGTTCACGTCGCCCGGGTTCTTGCCGGCGGTCAGCTCGTAGACGCGCAGGGTGCCCATGATGGCGGGGTGGATCGTGAACTTATCGACGTCGATCTGGGTGAAGACCGTGTCGAGGTGCATGAAGGCGCGCGAGACCGGGATGTCGAAGGCCAGGATGCGCTCGACCTTGGAGTCGGAGTTCCAGAAGATGTTCTGGGCCATGATGTCGATAGCGGCGGCCTGGGTGCGCTGGGAGATGCCGACGGCGAGGGTCTTCTCGTTGATGTTCAGCACGTCGCCGCCCTCGGTGTGGAACTGGCAGTCGCGGCGGAAGTACAGGGAGACGTCCTTGTAGTCGGGGTGGTACTTGAAGATGTACTTGCCGTACAGGGTCTCGCGGTTGCGGGTGACCGAGTACATGCGGTTGAGGTTGACGCCCTCGCCGACGACCGCGAACGGGTCGCGGGTGAAGTAGAGGTTGGGCATCGGGTCGATGATCAGGTCGGACTCGGACTCGGAGTTGACCAGGGAGTCGAGGGTCGTGGACGCCGTGAGGGGCATGTCGATCTCGGCCTTGGTCATGCCGGCCATGGTCTTCTTGACGAACTCGAGGTTGTCCTCGATGGAGTCCAGCTTCTCGCGGACGATCTGCGGCATGTGCTGGCCGCGGATGCCGGCCTCGGCGATGTACTGGTCGGTGAACTCGGCGCGGGCGCCGGGGACCTGGTCGAACACCTCGGCGACGAGGTTCTCGAGGTAGAGCACCTCGACGCCCTGGTCCCTCAGGATCTGGGCGAAGGTGTCGTGCTCCTGCTGTGCGACCTCCAGGAACGGGACGTCGTCGAACAGGAGTCGCTCGAGCTCGTCGGGCGGCAGGTTGAGGAGCTCGTCGCCGGGACGGTGCAGGCAGACCTTCCTGAGCTTGCCGATCTCGGAAGGCACGTGCAGACCTTTCGTCATGGCCTCCTACCTTTCTTTCGGGCCCCTGTCAGGGCCGATTCGTTAGCGCCCCTCCGTGTGAGGCGTTATTGCTGACGACATATTTATATCCAAAATCAGTCCATACTTCCACCTTGCCCCCGAACGGTTTTATATGAGGGGTGAACGGCATACACATATACTTCACGCATGGCACACTTTGATTTAATAAAGTTTATTTACGTGCTTAAACGCTTTTTTAACCGATAAATCAATTGAAACTAATCTTTGTTAAACCACCCTCAAATTGCATATTTCAAGCAACGATATGAATAGAATTCGCAATTCTCGCTGTGTCTCAACCATTTTGATTTTTATTCAGAAAAAAGTGCGTCCTATTCATTTTTGACAAACAGATTACCGTTTACCAGACGTTGGATACCGTTCACCGGAAGCTCAGTATAAGGCCCATCGAATACCCGATCGATCTTGCGTCTCCATTTGTAACAACTTGACTTTTTCGGCAGCAAAGACAAACAGACCCGTTCCCCAAAAGGGAGCGGGTCTGCATTCGGTACACCTAGGGTCCAGCAAGGTTTAGGCCTTCGAGAACCTCAAGGGACTAGCGATCGAGCTCGGCCAGTGCCTCGCCCAGAAGCCTCAGGCCCTCGCGAAGAACATCTTCGCTCGCGCAGTAGCCCAGGCGCGCTCCGCAGGGAAGCTCAAAACGGCTACCGGGGACCAACAGCACTCCCCTATCAGCCAGCAGGTGCTTGCAGAACTCCTCGTCATCCTCGGGAATATCCATCTGGATAAACGAGGTTGACACGCCCTGCGGGGCCGTCCAGGAGACACGCTGCTGCGTATCGATCCAAGCCTGTACGATATCGCGGTTACCAAACACGATCTTGCGGTTGCGCTCGAGAATCTTGTCCTTGTGCTCGAGCACGTAGGTCGCCAAAGCATCGTTAAACACGCCACCGCAGATCATGGTGTAGTCGCGGTAGGTGCGGATGCGGTTGGACACCTCTTCATCCGCAACGACCCAGCCCACGCGGGCTGCAGGCGTCGAATAGGTCTTGGACACCGAATTGGTGACAATGGCCCTCTCGTACACGTCTGCCATCGACATAAAGGACTCGGTGTTCTCGAGCGGCAGATACACCTCGTCGCACAGCACGTAGGCGCCCACCGAACGGGCAATCTCGGCAATCTGGCCGAGCATATCGGCATTTAGCACCGTACCGATGGGGTTCGATGCGTTATTGATGCAGATGAGCTTCGTGTTAGGGCGAACGAGGCGCTTGAGTTGTTCGATATCGGGTTTCCATCCGAGCTCCTCGCCAAGCTCCCAATACTCGACCTCGGCACCAAGCGTACGCGGAATCTCATAGAGCGGCGCATAGGTAGGCCACTCGGCAATCACATGATCGCCGGGCTCGACAACAGCCATGATGGCGTTGAGGTTGGCGCCCGTGCAACCATTGGTTTGCAGAATGTGATCGGGATTGACCTCGCGACGATACAGCTTGGCGACCTCGGCCTTAAACTCCGGCGAACCCTCGATCCAGCCGTAGTTCATCTTCTCGCGATCCAGACGCTCGTAGAACGTAGCGCCGTCCTGCTCGTCGAGCGCGCGAAGCTCGCCCATGGTCAGCGACGAAATCGTCGACTGGGCAATGTCCCACGTAGCGCTCTTCTCCCAAACGTTGAGCCATTCCTCAACGCCAATTGTCTTGATATCCATGACTAAGCTCCAATCGCTAGAACACGGGGATGATGCCGGCAAAGGTCATGGGAATCGAGATGATGCCCAAAAGACAAAGAAGCCGACACCGTTGGGGTATCAACGTGACCGCCTCTAGACATAATGGACACCTTATCTGATGCTAATTTAACTTATTAGACAAGAATGGGGCGGTGCGAAAAACCCGCACCGCCCCATTGGGAGACATCTAATGGCAGCTAGATGTTTGTATTAAGACCCGTACGGTCTATGAAAACCTTAGAGGTCCTCGCGCCAGAAGGGCATGCTCATGCAGCGGGGGCCGCCGCGGCCGCGGGAGAGCTCGGCGGAGGGCACGACGAGAAGGTCCAGGCCCTCCTTGTACAGCACGTCGTTGGT